>NZ_WOEJ01000056.1:0-541 GCF_019400845.1 Pseudomonas sp. MAG002Y
CGCTTGAACTGCCAGAAGGTAATGCCTAGTGCGCTGGCAACGATCACACCCGCCTGGGCAAGGTCGTTGAAATAGAAGTGACCGCCAAGGATAACGGCACCGCTGAAAAGCGTAGGCCATGCAATTTTGACAGAATGCCTGATGGCTTCTGTCACTGGTACTGCACGCTTGCCTTCACGCAGCCGTGTATACATGACATCGGCCCGTCTGATCTGATCAGCGGTGGGCAGCACACGTACGGACTCATAGCCCACCATCTGGCCATTTTCCCAGATAGGGGTGACGTATGCGTTCACCCAATAATAGTCGCCGTTCTTGCAGCGGTTCTTGACGATACCCATCCAGGCTTTGCCCTGTTTTAGGGTATCCCACATATGGCCGAATACGCCCTCCGGCATATCTGGATGACGAACCAGATTATGTGGACTGCCAATAAGCTCTTCTCGCGTAAAACCACTTATTGCGACGAAAGCGTCATTGCAATAAGTAATTTGTCCCTTGAGATTCGTCGTTGAGATAAGACGCTCACTTTCCCTGAATG
>NZ_WOEJ01000057.1:0-536 GCF_019400845.1 Pseudomonas sp. MAG002Y
CCCAAGCAGTTGGCTAACTTCGCCACCCCACCCGCCTACAGCAGATGGCCTAAACTGGTTACTCTCTATTTCGGCTCAGATTCGGCTTTCTTTAGCTAAATTTTCTCAGATATATATCCAAATTCTAGCCATCAAAAGTTTGACGCAACATATAAATTAGTCAAATAATCGGCTCAGGCAGTCAAAAGAAATATCCTTGAAAAAGTTATTAAACAAAGTCCAAGATGCATCAAAATCTCTTTATAGCGTATAAAGCCCTTATGTTATTGCAATTCAAATAGAAACAGGCGTCTGACTAAGTTACCAAGCGAGAGTTTTAACCTCTCATCACTCTACCAGCATTCGCTTAACATCTCGGAAACATACTTTTAAATCGCAATAAAAAGGGGAAGATGCTTTCGCATCTTCCCCTTTCAACAAAGCAGCCCTGATTAGTTGAGCAGCTTGAGTACAGCGTTTGGCAGCTGGTTGGCCTGAGCCAGGATCGCAGTCGAAGCCTGCTGCAGGGTCTGCTGCTTGGTCATTTCTGATGTTTC
>NZ_WOEJ01000058.1:0-536 GCF_019400845.1 Pseudomonas sp. MAG002Y
GCCCAGCGTAAAGCACACAGAAAAGGCAATAAACACACGCCGAAGACGATTGGTTTGTTTCATGGAAGCCTTTTCTTGTCAATCCGGGCAATGACAGTTTCAGCGGAGCGTCTTTCAAGAAAGACCGTTTGTTCAACTATCGGCTAAATAGCTTATTAATTAACTTAAATTCCCAAATAGTTATTTCAACAGATGAACGTACAAGTCTTTGCGATGAAAATCGTAGCTAAGATTTCAGTATGGCGTACGGCAGCCGTTAAGCTTTGGGTCTAAAACTTTGGTGGTTCGTATGCTTGCTGGTAGTTATGACCCACTTCTCGTGCTGGTCTCTGTAATCGTGGCGGTGCTGACCTCTTACACTGCGCTACAACTGGCGTCTGCGGTATTTGGAACGTCCGGTACGGCTGCCCGGGTGTGGCTGAGCTGTGGCGCCCTGGCCATGGGGACCGGCATCTGGGGAATGCATTTTATTGGGATGCTTGCCTTTAGTTTGCCAATTGAGCTTGGCTACCAGATCTCAACTACCGTGCTGTCAC
>NZ_WOEJ01000007.1:0-276728 GCF_019400845.1 Pseudomonas sp. MAG002Y
TCGCACCTCTCCCAGCGAACAGTCACCACTGTGTTATAGAAAAAATGTGGTGCAGGGAGAGTCCATTACAGCCTTCAGGTTCGTTCGCTTCGCTTACTCTGGCGCGCCCGCGCGCCCCTTAACCTGTCCGTTAGGCTAACTCTTCTATGGCGCAGACCTCTGAACTTGATGTATTACCCTTGCTAGAAAAAATTATTACTGCCAACTCTCCGGTTAGTTTGGCTATTTTAGTTTTTGCTGCGGTTATATGGATCGCAGGAGGGAATCTTCTTATTAGTTACCATTTCCGAAGGGTTCGGAATAAGCGGCCAAGTCTGTTTTTTCCATTTAAGAACTTTAATCGTTTTGAATGGGCCGCCTTATTAATGCTTTTGCTTACCGTCTTTGCCTCATTTTTTATTGCATTATCAATCAATGAGAAGTAACAGCAGCCTAATAAATGGTTCAAAATTTTCGCTTTACTCACCACGAGCTAAAGCACATCCCTTAGGCTATTCAGATTTGAATAAAGTTAGCATCTGACCGCTAACGCTGAGCAAAAGCATAGACTTTTGTACTATCTCAACCACACAAAAATTCCCTGCCATGTATGGCCACTCTTTCATACATCGTTAAGTCTTTACACAAACAAAAACCGCATTCCCAGAGGCCCCATCCCAAGGGATGATCTTTTCATAATCATGTTCCAGGACATGAACCTCAAAGTACGGCTGCAATATCGTCTGTAATTCGTTGAAACTTACAGCCACCATAGGGTGTTCGTCGTGCCATACCTGGCGCTCATCTGCTGTCGTTTTTTCGATGCGAAGTTTCAGTGACTGCTGCTCGCCCTCTCCCCTGTAATTCCAGCAGGAGCTGAAGTTAAATAAGCCGTCAGGGTGATTTGCGGCATGAGATACAAATGAGTTGTTGTCGATAGTGTTCTTGTCGACTGCGTTGAAGCAGAAGATGCCATGATCGGCCAATGCGCCATATACGCTGGCGATACAGGCCTTCAGTCTTTCAACACTTGCGCTGTAATGAATGGAATACAAGAAGCAGGTAATGAGATCGACCGGCTCTTCTACCGTGAACCTGCACATGTCCTGCAAGGAAAACTGAGCTTCCGGGCAGCGAATGGATGCTCTATCTAGCATGGGCTGATTGATGTCGAGCCCAGCGCTTTGATAGCCAGCATCAATAAAATGCCGAACATGCGGCCCTGTTCCGCAGGCCAGATCGAGATGCCTGCTTCCGCCATTTCCGAATAACCGATGTAGCCGATGAACGCAGTGGCTTTGCGCCTGATAGTTGATATCGGCGCACATGAGATCGTAGTAACCCGACAGGTCGGTATAGAGGGCGTTGCCGGGCATGATGACCTGATTTGAGTGCAGCGTTGGGGGGCGCGCATCATATCCGAAGCGGGTCATCGTAAGAATGGGCGCTGTGGAAGTAAATCGGCCTTTACGGACCTATTGTGCGCGATAGCGAGCTTGACTCGCATCGCTTGGAGCGCTCAGAGCAGCATGCTAGATGCCTTGCTGGCTTAACGTTTAAAGAATCTGTCATCCACGCCCTATACCGTAACCCTGGTAAGCAGCGCGTCTCCAGATCGTGTTCAGGCAAGAAGTGTTGAAGCCCTCTCCTTCACTCAAGCTTTATATCACCCAGGAAACGCTCCGCCTCAACAGGAGAGCCAAGATGACAAGGAGCGCTGATGCCCCTTCGAAAGATCAGCTTATTCGTGACCTTACCAAGGCCCGTACCGGCCTGATCCACACCTATGTAATGCATGTTGTGTGGTTTGTGGTCATGTGTGTGTTCTTCACGTTGCAGTGGGAAAAGCACGGTATGCAGGCGTCAGTTCTGCTTACACTCGTCACGCTTCCACCTGTGCTGTTCTACACCGTGCGGGTTCACAGGCTCTGCCGCAGCATTGATCCCAAAGCGCGTACGGTCGGGCTGATGACCGCGTTGATCACAACGTTTGTGTTGAGCCCTTTTGAATCAGGATTGGTTCTTCCAGCCAAGAACCTGATGGCTGCAAACAAGATTCTCAAGGCTCATCAGCAGGTGACAGCTCCGGCTCCTGTCGCCAAAACAGCCAAACAGCTGGGGCAAGCCTGAGCTGCCTACCTTTACCAGATACCATGCCCGGCTCTTACCCGACAAAGGCAATGACTCATGATCTCTGTCAATATTGACGGCTACCGTTTCCAGGTGCGTGCAGCGGCCGTTCTGGAGCACGATAGCCATATTCTGCTACACCGAGGCGTGAATGACTCATTCTGGGCATTACCTGGAGGGCGAGTTGAGCCAGGTGAAAACGCCCAAGCCACACTTGTTCGCGAAATGATGGAGGAGCTTGACGAGCCTATCGTTTGTGGCGAGCTACTATATTTGGTTGAAAACTTCTTTGATTACCTAAACCAGCCAAATCATGAAATCGGCTTGTACTTTCGCGCTCAGCTTCATAGCCACTCTGCCCTTCTCGATAAGTCGCGTACCCATAACGGCACTGAGGCTGGAACATCATTAGAGTTTCGATGGTTTCCCAGGGCATCCCTTCGTGATGTAGACCTGCGCCCTGCCTTTTTACGTGAGTCGCTTTCCTTACCGACGCTTAACTTTCAGCATGTTGTGCAGCGAGGTTAAAACCTGCTTGGCTATACCCTTTCTCCCCTGAGTAACGTGTACGGTTGATCTTGCACTCATTTGGCTTGCCCGGTAAACCGTGCCACCCCACCATTTCACTACCTACCTTAGTAGCCTTATAGGCTCGCGCCGCTTCGATTGCGTCTATAGTGGAAGAGCCGCGTATCGCGGCTTCACCTGAAGCAGACAACTCGAATAAGGAATTGCTGAGTGAGCATGTTTAGTCGACGTCGTATTCTGGCGTCCATGGCAGGAGGGGCTGCTGGCCTCGCGCTAATCAATCTTCAAGGGTGCTCGTCGTTCGGGTCAGGCGGTTCTGGCCAGACCAACGATTGGGCCATGGCCGATGCGATCCGCCGCAAGACCACCGTCCCCCGCTTTCCAAACGTAGACTTCGATATCCGCCGCTATGGCGCGGTAGGCGATGGTCGTACCGATAACTCCAAGGCTTTTGCCGCCGCCATTCAGGCCTGCTTCGCTGCTGGCGGTGGTCGGGTACTGGTAACCGGTGGTGATTACCTGACCGGCCCCATCCACCTTAGGTCCAACATCAACCTGCATATCGAAGAAGGCGCAAAGATTCGCTTCATTACCGATCCCAAGGCTTATCTGCCTGCGGTGTTCACTCGCTGGGAAGGCATGGAGCTGATGGGTTATTCGCCGCTAATCTACGCGTACCGCCAGAAGAACATTGCCATTACCGGCAAGGGCGAACTGGACGGCCAAGCGGACCGCACTACGTGGTGGCCTTGGAAAGGCAACAAGGAGTGGGGTGTGGAGGGCTATCCTTCTCAGGACGCCGGTCGCGAAGCGTTGATGAAGGATGTGGAGGCTGGCATACCGCCAGAGCAACGGCTGTATGCCGAAGGCTACTACTTCCGCCCACCTTTCGTGCAGCCTTACCTATGCGAGAACGTGCTGATTGAAGATGTGCGTATCGTACGTGCGCCCTTCTGGCTCCTGAATCCTGTACTGTGCGAAAACGTGACCGTGCGCGGCGTGCACCTGGAAAGCCTGGGCCCGAACTCGGACGGCTGCGACCCTGAGTCCTGCCGCAACGTAGTGATCGAGAATTGCTTCTTCAATACCGGTGACGACTGCATTGCCATCAAGTCCGGCCGCAATGCGGATGGGCGCCGGATCAATCGACCTGCCGAGAATATTGTCATCGCCAACTGCAAGATGGAGGCAGGCCATGGCGGTGTCGTGATTGGCAGCGAGATCTCGGGCGGCGCACGAAACATCTTTGTCGAGCATTGCAGCATGAGCAGCCCCGATCTGGAGCGCGGTATCCGCTTCAAGACCAACTCCATACGCGGCGGCATAATCGAGCATATTCGCTATCGGGATATCACCATTGGTGAGGTCCAGAATGCGATCGTCATAGACTTCCACTACGAGGAAGGCGATGCCGGGAAGTTCGACCCAACGGTGCGCGATATCGAGATTCGCAACCTCGTCTGCCAGCGTGCCGATCAGGTATTTCAGGTTCGCGGCTTCGAACGGGCACCCATAAAAGACCTACGACTGGTGGATGTTCATTTCCAGAAGGCAGGTGGCATTGGTGTGCTTGAGCACGTGGAGGGTCTGACTGCACAGAACGTCACTATCAACGGGCAACCGTTTACCAGATAGCGGCATAAGATCAAGGCGGGTCGGATAAGTCCCGCCCTTTTCGTGCATCCCAGGTAAACTAGTCTTCTTTTCTGACGTTTGCCTCTCCTCATGACTGACTCCATTCGCCTTTCCAAACGCCTCATTGAACTGCTGGGCTGCTCGCGCCGTGAGGCTGAGCTGTATATCGAAGGGGGTTGGGTAACGGTCGATGGCAACGTTATCGACGAGCCGCAATTTCAGATTCACGCCGAAACGGTGGCATTGCTACCAGGCGCTTCGGCTACGCCGCTGGAGCCGGTAACGTTTCTGGTCTATCAGCCCGCTGGCATCGCCTCACTGCCAGACGCTGACAAGCATCTGCTTAGCCGTGAAACGCACTGGGCGGAAGACCCAAGCGAGCGACCGGTGCTCAAGGGGCATTTTGCTCGCTTAAAGCCAGGGCTGGCATTACAACCCGGCGCGGAAGGGTTGGCGGTTTATAGCCAGGACTGGCGGACGCTGCGCAAACTGACTGAGGATGCAGCCAAGCTTGAACAGGAATATGTCGTTGAAGTCAGCGGTGAGCTGGCGCAGAACGGGCTGGAACGCCTCAAACACGGTCATACCCATAAAGGCCAGACACTTCCTGCCTGCAAGGTCAGCTGGCAGAGCGAGACACGCTTGCGTTTCGCCATGAAGAATCCCGAACCTGGAATCATTCAGCGCCTTTGTGAAAGCGTTGGGCTAAAGGTAGTCAGCATGAAGCGTCTGAGAATAGGCGGCGTTTCGATGGGCAAGCTCCCCTTGGGGCAGTGGCGCTACCTTTCACTTCAGGAACGCTTCTAACCGCGCTGCTCTTTACGTCTTTCACGCTTACCCAAGGATCACCCGCATGCTCAATAACGATGTATTACGTAGCGTTCGCTACATGTTGGATATCAATGACCGGAAGGTTGCCGATATCTTTAAATTGGCTGGCAAAACGGTCAGCTCAGATGACATTACCGCCTTTCTCAAGCGAGATGATGAGGCCGGGTTCGAGCTGTGCCCGGACGAGTTGATGGCCAGCTTTCTGGATGGTCTGGTCTTCCACCTACGCGGCAAGGACGAGAGCCGCCCTGCCCCTCCGCTTGAACTGCCGGTTACGAACAACCTGGTAATGAAAAAGCTGCGCGTAGCTTTCGAACTCCGGGAAGAAGACATCCTGCAGATTTTGCAATCCGTAGACTTCACTATCACCAAGCCAGAGCTCAACGCAGTGTTTCGCAAGTTTGGACACAGCAACTACCGCACCTGTGGCGATCAGTTATTACGAAATTTCCTGAAGGGCCTGACGTTACGCGTGCGAGACTGACCTACCCGTAGCAACCGTATTCCGCCCTATGAATCAGTAGTCTATTTCATGCGCATCCACGACGTTCAAAACCGCCTTGCCGACCTCGGCGCCAAACCTATGCACATCGGACGCGTCAGTCGCGCCTGGCTGAAAGGCCTGCCACTCGACACCGGGACACGGCATCAGCAAACGGAAAACTTTCTGCCGCTGACCGTTCGTGAAGGGCTACCTGAGCTTGCCCGCACACTCGACGGGCTTGCTCGATTGAAATCAGAGCACCCTGCTGCCGATGGCTCAGCGCGCCTGCTGGTAGAGCTAGCCGATGGGCAGATGGTGGAAAGCGTACTGTTGCCTCGGGATGGTCTGTGCGTCTCTACACAAGTGGGATGTGCAGTAGGCTGTGTATTCTGCATGACGGGCAAGAGTGGTTTGCTGCGCCAGGTAGGTAGCGCTGAAATCGTGGCCCAGGTTGCGTTGGCTCGTCGTTTCCGGTCGGTTAAGAAAGTGGTCTTCATGGGGATGGGCGAGCCGGCCCATAATCTGGACAACGTACTGGAAGCGATCGATCTGCTCGGCACAGAGGGCGGCATCGGCCACAAGAACCTGGTGTTTTCAACCGTGGGGGACATGCGCGTATTTGAGCGTCTGCCTCAGCAAACCGTCCGTCCAGCCCTGGCGCTCTCGCTTCACACGACCCGTGCCGACCTGAGACAACAGCTGCTGCCCAAGGCCCCCCGGATAGATCCGGAAGAACTGGTCGAACTTGGCGAAGCCTATGCTCGCCAAACAGGTTATCCCATCCAGTATCAATGGACGCTCTTGGCCGGCATCAATGACAACCAGGAAGAGCTGGACGGCATCCTGCGCCTGCTCAAGGGCAAGTATGCCGTTATGAACATGATTCCCTACAACAGCCTGGAGGGTGATGATTACCAGCGGCCACGCGGTGAGCGTATCGTTGAGATCGTCCGCTATCTCCACAGCCGTGGTGTATTGACCAAAGTCCGTAATTCAGCCGGCCAGGATATCGAGGGTGGTTGCGGGCAACTTAGAGCGCGCGCCGTGCAGACCGTTGACAGCAAGCGGCTGATCAAGCGGGTCCGCTAAGCGCCACCCCGCCCTGGCGGCACTACCGTACCGCTTTACACCTGGACATCTTTTTGCCTGAGGCCTGCTCACTGTAGACAGGCTCGCAGCAATAAGGATGTCCATGAAACTCTCCCCACACGATCATTGCCTCTTCTGCATCCATGCCGATATGGTTGCCCACTACAAGCAGGTCGAGCGCGAGAAGATCTACCTTTCCACTGATGACGAAGCTACCTGCTTCGATGTGATCGGCGCAAAAAGGTGCCTATTCTCCAGCTCAACGATGGCAGCCGCATGGGTGAGCGTCTTGATATTGCCTGAAAGCTGGCTGAGCTGGGCAACCTAGAGCGTGTCATACGCACCGGAGCCGATATCAGCACCACTCTTGAATGCATCGACAGCATACTTCTCGCCATTAATGGCCTGCTGTTTCCGCGCAATGTTGCGATTAGCCCGCCGGAATTCGTAACCCAATCGGGGCGCGATTATTTTCAGCTGAGCAAGGAAGCGATGATTGAGCGTTCATTTGAGCAGGTCCTTGAGGAAATACCCCTCCACAAGCAAAGCGCAGAAAAAATGCTTGTAGGGCTAAAGGTTTTGCCCATACCGGCAGATAACGGTAACACCCTTAGCTGGGACGACGTACTGATCTATCCAACGCTGCGCAACCTGACGATGGTCAAGGGCCTGGCTATGCCACCCCATGTAAGCCACTACGTTGAGTCCGTAGCCGCACTTACCGGCGCGTACACCTACTACGACAGCGCCTTGTAAGTAGTCGTTTAAGGCAAAGTGTTTCATCTGCCGGTGCGAAGAGATAGGCCTGTACACGTCCTGTGCAGGAAGGAAACCTGTTAGCTCAAAGGCCTCTGCCCTGGCAGATGCAAAAAGGATCTGTACGATGCCGGATATCGATATCCATCAAGACCCCTTCGTTCAAGGCCTGAAGGAGCGCTTGCCCAGCGACCTGAAAGAGTCGTTCACCGAGGAGCAGCTCCAGGCGCTCAAGGTTGCGTTTGGCGCCCGCCAATGGGGAAAGCATGCGGTTGACCTTCGCGCCACGTTCAAACTGTGGCGCTGGCGGTACTACTGTGTGTTCCTGGTTGGCCGCAACCGCCGTGATCTGTCCCGGCGCCAGCATGAGCTGTCCCAGATGGCTAAGGCGTTCGTGATTGCTGTTTTCCTGCTGTTTAGTGTCGCGGTTGGCTTGGTAATTCTCTATCTGATCAAATCGGCCCTGAACATCGATATCTTCCCCAACTTCTCGTTTGGTGTGTGGGACTGGTTCAAGAGCCAATTCAACTAGTCCACCTCTGGTAAGACAGCGCTTCCCTTAACCCCAGGGCAAGCGCTGCCTTGCCAAGCCTGCTTGAATCACCCCTTATCGCCCAAATCGATTTTTATATAAAAAAACATCACTTTTAAGCATATACGGGTGCTGTTATCGTGGGCATATCTGATAAGAACGCGCAGTCGTGCGCGCACAGCCTTAGCCTGAGCAGGATTTTTAATGTACGTATACGACGAATACGACCAGAGGATCGTCGAGGAACGCGTCAAGCAGTTCCGCGATCAGACCCGCCGTTATCTGGCTGGTGAGCTTTCAGGCGAAGAGTATCGCCCACTCCGCCTGCAGAACGGCCTGTATATCCAGCGCTACGCCCCCATGCTGCGTATCGCAGTACCGTATGGCCTGCTCAACACCAAGCAAGTACGCAAACTGGCGCAGATCGCCCGCGACTACGACAAAGGGTATGCCCATGTCAGTACGCGCCAGAACTTTCAGTTCAACTGGCCTGAGCTTGAAGAGATTCCGGATATTCTGGCCGAGCTGGCTACTGTGCAGATGCATGCCATCCAGACCAGTGGCAACTGTATTCGTAACACAACAACCGACCAGTTCGCCGGTGTAGCGGCGGACGAGCTAGTCGACCCACGTCCCTGGTGCGAGATCATCCGCCAGTGGTCGACCTTCCATCCCGAATTCGCCCATCTGCCACGCAAGTTCAAGATTGCCGTGAACGGCGCCAAGATGGACCGTGCCGCCATCGAGGTTCATGACATTGGTCTTGAGGCAGTCAAGAGCGAAGCGGGTGAGCTTGGCTTCCGCGTGTTGGTAGGTGGCGGACAAGGCCGTACGCCTTACGTAGGTGCGTTCATCAAGGACTTCCTGCCCTGGCAGCATCTACTGACCTATCTGGAAGCGATCCTGCGCGTCTATAACCGTTATGGTCGTCGGGATAACAAGTTCAAGGCACGCATCAAGATCCTGGTGAAGGCGCTGGGTGAAGAAGCTTTTGCCGAGAAGGTCGAAGCGGAATGGGCGCATCTTAAAGACGGCCCTAGCACCCTGATCGAAGCAGAAGTCGAGCGCGTGTCCAAGTTCTTTGTTGATCCGCCTTATGAAGCGCTCGAAAACCAAAGCGAGGCCTTGGCAAAGCTGGACGCCGAGAATCCGGGCTTTGCCCGCTGGAGAAGCCGCAACACCTTCCCGCACAAGAAGCCGGGTTACGTAGCGGTGACGCTATCCCTCAAGCCCACCGGCACAGCGCCTGGCGATATCACTGACAAGCAGCTCGACACCGCTGCCGATCTGGCGGACCGCTACAGCTTTGGCGAGCTTCGTACGTCCCATACGCAAAACATCATCCTGGCAGATGTCCGTCAGGATCAGTTGTTCACGCTGTGGAACGAACTGCGCGAGAATGGTTTTGCGACACCAAATGTGGGCCTTTTAACGGATATGATCTGCTGCCCAGGCGGCGATTTCTGTTCGCTGGCGAATGCCAAGTCCATTCCGGTGGCCGAGTCGATCCAGCGCCGCTTCGATGATCTGGACTATCTGTTCGATATCGGTGATATCGACCTGAACATCTCCGGCTGCATGAACGCCTGCGGGCATCACCATGTAGGCCATATCGGTATTCTGGGCGTAGACAAGAAAGGCGAAGAGTTCTACCAGGTGTCGCTCGGCGGCTATGCCGGTCGTGACGCCAGCCTGGCAAAGATCCTGGGCCCCTCCTTTGCTCAGGACGAAATGCCGGATGTGATCGAGAAGATCATCAATGTTTACGTCGATCAGCGCACCGAAGATGAGCGTTTCATCGATACCTACCGCCGTATTGGCATCGACCTCTTCAAGGAGCGCGTCTATGCAAAGAATCATTAAGGGACGTGAGGTCGTTACCGATAACTGGCACCTGCTGCCAAAGGAAACCACCTTCGAGGAAATTCCCAACAGCGATAACGTCATCATTCCCGCTGCGCTCTGGCTTGAGCATGGTCATGCCTTGACGACACGCGATGGTGGGCTGGGCGTTTGGCTGGACAGCGATGAAGAGCCGGAAAGCGTTGCTGACTCCCTGGAGCATTTTCAAGTAATCGCCATTAATTTTCCGGCCTTTACTGACGGTCGCGGCTTCAGCTACGCGCGCTTGCTGCGGGAGCGGTTTGGTTACAAGGGAGAGCTTCGCGCCATTGGCGATGTGCTCCAGGACCAGCTCTTTTTCATGCAGCGTTGTGGCTTCGATGCCTATGTGATCCGTGCAGATCGTAATCCAGAAGCAGCCCTGGCAGGCCTGGACGATTTCACGGTTGCTTACCAGAGCGGTGTAGATCAGCCCCAACCGCTTTTCCGGCGACGCTTGGCCTGATGAAAAAAGCCCCGTATTAGCGGGGCTTTTTTATAAGCTATGCATTCATTGAAGATTGACGAGTGCCCGTCCGATCATTTTACCTGCCAACATCTGATTGATAGTGCCTGGCAGATCATCAAGCGGTACTTCTCGTGTGATTTCATCCAGCCCCTCCAGCCTCCACTCTGCCGAAAGCTTTTCCCACATGGCTGCTTTTACAGATAGGGGCAACTCTACCGAGTCTACACCCAGTAGATTGACACCACGCAGAATGAACGGAAAGACCGATGCCTTGAAACCACTGCCAGCCGTCAGGCCGCAGCTGGCAACGCTTGCGCCATAGCTCAGGGACTTCACGATATTGAACAGGATGTCACCGCCCACGGTGTCTACCGCGCCGGCCCATTGCTCTTTTAAAAGCGGCTTTTCGATACCATCCAATACCGTGGCACGATCCAGGATCTGTTGTGCGCCAAGGTGATGGAGAAACTCGGCCTGCTCCAGCTTGCCTGTGGAAGCCGCTACTCGATAGCCCAGCTTGCTCAACAACTTGATGGCAAGGCTTCCAACACCACCACAAGCACCCGTTACCAGAACAGTGCCCGCTTCCGGTACCAGGCCTGCATGCTCAAGCTTGTCGATACACAACCCAGCCGTCAAGCCTGCTGTACCCAGCGTCATGGCCTCACGTAGCGACAAAGCTTCAGGCCGCTTGATCACCCAGGCAGCAGGAACACGAATGTATTGCCCGAAACCTCCCGGCGTATCCATGCCAAGGTCATACCCCGTCACGATGACCTCGTCGCCTTCTTTAAACTCATCCGACTGAGATTCGACCACGATACCGGCCGCGTCGATACCAGGGGTATGAGGATAACGTCGTGTAACACCGCGATTACCAATCGCCGACAGGGCATCCTTGTAATTGAGCGAGGAATAACAGACCTTGATCAGCACCTCGCCAGCGGGCAGTTCATCGATACGGCGCTGGATGACCTCTTGCTGGAAGGCCCCATGAGGGCCTTCCGTAATCCAGAGCGCCTTGAAAGTATCCATCTACCTTCTCCTAATCGTGATGCCTGAAAACCTGGGCATTACTGCCAGGGGCGATGCTGAGTGAATCTACCCCACCATGTCGTAACCAGTCGGTCGACAGTGGCGCTGGCAAACAGACCTACGCGCTCAGGCAATGTCTTTCTTTCAATAAAGCGAACCTGGAAAAGCTCTGCCACTTTGGCTCGCTCGCACAGGTATTCGTCACTGGTCTTGAGTTCATCAACCAGACGCTTACCCAATGCCGATTCACCGAGCCATACCTCTCCTGTGGCCACCTCATCCATGATCAGTTGCGGGCGATACCGATTCACGAAGTTCTTGAAGAGCTCATGGGTTTTCTCCAGATCTTCCTGAAACTTCTCGCGCCCTTTTTCCGTATTTTCACCGAATACCGTCAAGGTGCGCTTGTATTCGCCAGCCGTAAGAACCTCATAATCGACATCGTGCTTTTTCAGCAGCTTGTGAACGTTGGGTAGCTGGGCAACAACACCGATCGAGCCCAGAATGGCAAATGGCGCACTCAGGATGCGGTCACCGATACAGGCCATCATGTATCCGCCACTGGCAGCAACTTTGTCGACACAGATCGTCAACGGAACACCTGCCTGACGGATGCGTGCCAGTTGCGAGGCTGCCAGCCCATAGCCATGCACCATGCCTCCACCGCTCTCCAGACGAACAACCACTTCATCCTTGGAAGTTGCCATCGTTAATACGGCCGTCACCTCATGGCGCAGTTGCTCAGTGGCAGACGCCTTGATGTCGCCATCAAAATTCAGCACATAGACGTGGCTCTTGGCAGCCCCTTTCTTGCGATTGGCCTTTTCTGCTTTCGCATCCTCCTTGCGCATCGTCTTGAAGCGTTCCTTGTCAAGGACGCTCTGCTGCAAGCGGAGCCGTAGCGATTTGTAGAAATCATTTAGTTTCTGGACTTCAAGGTGTCCTCCCGTGGCACGCTTGCCTTTACTGCGTAGGGCAGCGATAAAAATCAGCACCGCCATGATGGCAATGACAACCGTAACGGTCTTAATTAGAAAACTGGCGTAATCCGCAAAAAAATCCACATGCTCTCCTTACTGTCGACAAGCCTTCAGCTCATCCACGACTCTTGATCCACTAAGCATACTCATGGCTACGCTTGCCAGC
Organism: Pseudomonas sp. MAG002Y; assembly: GCF_019400845.1. Taxonomy (NCBI): domain Bacteria; kingdom Pseudomonadati; phylum Pseudomonadota; class Gammaproteobacteria; order Pseudomonadales; family Pseudomonadaceae; genus Pseudomonas; species Pseudomonas sp. MAG002Y. The sequence continues at coordinate 12,496 of NZ_WOEJ01000007.1, forward strand.
CAGCGGGACACCCAGGCAACCATAGCGTATTCAAACAACCGTATGATTTTCCATTGACAGCGAACACTAGCCACCCTACTCTCGATTCATTGCCGCTGATGAGCGGCTGGGCTAACCGCGGACGCGTCCGCATTCACGTACGACCCCCTAAGGATTCCGCATATGAGCAGTGCTGACATCATCGAAAACCTGAAAAGCAAGTTCAATCCTGATGCGGCCGCCGGCCTGGATCTCACTTATCAGTTTGACATCGAAGATGGTGAGAATTATCACCTGGTTGTGAAAGATCAGACTTGCGACGTCAAGGCAGGCAACGCTGACGAGCCGGATTGCACGCTCATCATGAATACCGACACGCTCAAAGGCATCGTTTCTGGCGAAACGGATGGCATGCAGGCCTTCATGGCTGGCAAGGTTCGCGCCGAAGGCAACATGATGCTGGCCATGAAGCTCAGCGAATTGTTCCCTAACTAAGCACGTGAAAGCCGGAGCATGCTCCGGCTTTTTTATAGCGGAGAAATGACATGAGCGCAGCGTTCGATCTTACCGGCAAGACAGCATTTGTCTCTGGCGCAAGCCGCGGCATAGGTGCTGCTATCGCCCATTTGCTCGCTGCGCAGGGTGCTCATGTCATCGTATCCAGCCGCAAGGCCGACGGCTGCCAATCGGTTGCAGACGCGATTATCCAGGCTGGCGGTCAGGCAACCGTCATGCCCTGCCATATCGGGGACCTTGATCAGATCAGGCAGACGTTTATCCACATCGGTGAGCGCTTTGGCTCTTTAGATATCCTGGTTAACAATGCCGCTATCAATCCGCAGTTCGGGCATATTCTCGACACGGACGCCGAGGCATTTCAAAAGACGGTTGATGTCAATATCCGCGGATATCTGTTCATGTCCATCGAGGCGGGCAAATTGATGCGCCAAGCCGGCACGGGCGGAAGCATTATTAACATAGCCTCGGTCAACGGCGTTTCGCCGGGCCTCATGCAGGGTGTTTACTCCATCACAAAGGCGGCGGTTATCAACCTCACCAAAGTCTTTGCCAAGGAATGCGCCAGTTTTGGCATCCGCTGCAACGCCTTGCTTCCCGGCCTTACCGATACGCGCTTTGCATCGGCACTGGTCAATAACCCCTCCATCCTCAATCTGGCGCTTCAGCAGATCCCGCTCAAGCGTGTCGCACAACCGGACGAGATGGCTGGCGCAGTGCTGTACCTTGCCAGTGATGCGTCAAGCTATACCACCGGTACGATCCTAAACGTCGACGGTGGCCTCTTGGCATAACCGCCTGGGCTTTCTAACCCCTCCATTATTAGGCACTATACGGCCCGCCCCGCCGGGATGGCGGTCTTGTCGAGCTGTAGTTATGCCTTATGATTTTGCGCTTGAACCCATCACACTTATTATCCTCGCGGCCGTTGCCTTTCTTGCAGGCTTCATCGATGCCATTGCTGGCGGAGGCGGCCTGCTGACGGTTCCCGCCCTGCTCCTTGCTGGCGTGCCTCCTCACTTGGTACTGGGTACGAACAAGCTGAGTTCGACCTTTGGCAGCGCAACGGCAGCCTATACGTTCTATCGCAAGAAACTGTTTACGCCTCTCAAATGGAAAAATGCCCTGAGCGCTACCGCACTGGGCGCAGCCGTCGGTGCAATCGGCGCACATTATCTTCCTGCACATTGGCTAGACCGGCTACTTCCGCTCGCCGTATTCGGATGCGGTATCTACCTGCTGTTTGGTCGGCTGCCTGAAGCTCCGCTGGATGCTGATGCTCAGATCCCTCGGAAGCGGCAATGGCCACAAGGGCTGGGACTGGGGTTTTACGATGGTTTGATTGGACCAGGCACGGGCGCTTTCTGGACGATCAGCACACTCATTCTCTACCGGATCGATCTCGTCAGGGCCAGCGGCGTAGCACGCACGATGAATTTTGTCAGCAATGGCGTAGCCCTGGCGGTGTTTATCTGCCTTGGCCAAGTGGTCTGGATGCTTGGACTGACCATGGGTATTTCGCTGATGTTTGGCGCCTACCTGGGCGCCCATACCGCCATAGCCGGAGGCGCTAAATTCATACGCCCCCTGTTTATTCTAGTCGTACTGGCACTGACGGCGCGTTTAGTCTGGCAACACTGGTTCGGGCATGCCTAGCCTGCGAGCGATATAAAGCTCTATGAGGAAACGGGCAATGGACTGTTTGGCTGGCAGCTGGGGCAGATTATCCAGCTTGAACCATTGGGCATCTTCGATTTCCTCCGGCTGGCAAACAATATCTCCGCCAGCATACTCGGCATGGAAGCCCAGCATTAATGAGTGAGGAAAGGGCCAGCTCTGACTTCCCAGGTAGTGCAGGTTCTTGACGTCAACGGCTACCTCTTCCTTGACCTCACGCGCCACGCACGCCTCGATGGTCTCACCTGGCTCTACAAACCCCGCCAAGGTACTGTAAACGCCCGGTGCAAAGCGCGGAGAACGCGCCAGCAAGACTTCGTCACCCCGAGTGATCAGCACAATGATGCTGGGCGACAGGCGCGGATACTGGGTCAGCCCGCAGGCAGGACAGTTAAGCCCGCGCTGTCCTTTGATGATCGCAGTCGGCGTAGCGCAGCGGCCACAGTAACGATGGTCATTGGCCCAGGTGCCAATCTGTGCGGCATAACCCAACATCTTGAAGACGGCATGCTCGGCCTTGAGCATCAACGGGCGAAGAGGCTGCCACTCATAACCCTCAAGCTCGGGAGCAGACACGACTTCATACAAGGCAACAGCCTGGCCATCGAAATAGCCCAAGCCGTAAATACCGGATGTTGTCAGCTCTTTTAAAAACGGAGAACCCTGAGAAAACAGAACATTGTCTTCTCGGGTCAGAAAACCCATCGGACTATGGACAATGATCAAACTATCAACACTGCCTGACAGGTCCAGGCAACCCGGCTCCCAATGACTCATGCTGCGGCAACAGGCCTCCACCCTAGGGCACTTACACTCTCTGTAGCCAGCTCGAGGATATCGGGCTGCCCAGAACGGGACGCCATTGCACCGCTTTCAAGGAAGAACTCGATGCTGCTCAATGCATCCGCCAGTACTTCGAGTAGCGAAGCAGTCGGCATGTTCAAATTATTCACCATATGCGCCTGAATATACTGGGCGCAGATACCAGTCAGCTCCGCCGCACGGGCATGCTCCAGAAACAACAGAGCACCTCTCACGTTATGCAGCGTTGCAGGGACATTGGCCAGGTGTATGGCTTCACCCCTGGCGTCCAGATACGCCGAAATGGATTGCTTGGCGTTGGAAAGCCCTGTCTTGGCTTCAGCCAGCAGCAGCATCTGGGCCTCGTTCAACAGGTGGTTGCCAAACGACTCGCCCTCCTGCCCTGGCGACGCGGGTACTGGGCAGGTTTCCTTGTCGGTTTCGTGCTCAAAACAGGAAACCAAGCTTTCCACATAAAGGATGGCATCGGCGAGATTGTCGAGCTGCACCTGTTCCACCGCTCCGGCTTTGGCCCACTGATTCAGCACGGGCAAATGTGCTTGCAGGGCTTGACCCGCGGAAGGCTGTCCTACCATGATCAATGTCTTCGCCAGAATACCCAGCTGGATATAGAGTCGGGCATACGCATCAGGCTCAGCCACACGCCGTTCTACAAGATCCAGCAGTTCCTTAACGGTTGCCAACTCTTCATGAATCGCTTGCGAAAGCGATTGCATAACCGCCTGGCTTGGTCCTGTCAGCCTGCGATATTCTCTGTCGAGCATCGCGTCGGTATAAGGCAGCGTATCGATGGAGAACGCTTCTCGCAGCTCTTCAGCGCGGGCACCCGAGCTTTCCGACAAGGCGATAAGGTACAGGAGATCCTTCAGGATACTACGAGGCGGTTCGTACTCCGGTACCGTCAACAGCTGACGGAGCTCACGGTCAAGACGCGAAAACAGCTGCTTCCGTGTCCGGTGAAGTAGCAGGTCGCCCTCTCGAAAAGCTTCAATGGCAGCCGCACCGACCCAACACAGCCTTGCTCCCGCTTGATCACATAAAAGATGGTCGAGGCGCGTCAGTGCACGCTCCATCAAGTTGAGGCTCGCCTTGGGGTTCTGCTCCTTAAGCAGGCCCAGCAAGCCAATCTGATACATTTGCCGCATGCGACGCGCCAGACCGCGCTGCTCGTTGAGAGACAAGTCATCAGTACGTGAGACAGGGTTACGCGGCAGATCCAGCCGGACCGTGAAAAAATAGCATTCAGGTAACGCGGGTTGCCCCGTCACGCGACGCAACTCGTTAATAGCAGGCAGTAACAGCTCCGGCATTTCTTCATAACGGCTGCGGAACTGCTCAAGGTAACGACGCAATACATGCAGGGCGTGACAGAGCGCCATCAAATGGTCGTCACGTTCTGCGCCAGCACCTGCCGGAATGTCAGTCACCAGCTCAAATGTTTCGTGGGCGAGCAGCTCGGCTCCAGCCAGCTCAATAAGGGACAGGGCGCCGCGAATCTGATGAATGCACTCGACGGCACGCTGGAGCAGACTACTGCAGTGCCGCTCCATAATGAAACGCTCTAAATTCTGTTCAGCCTGATCGATGGTCGCGAACAATTCGTCGCGCACCAGACTCAGTGCTCTCGCTCCGGTAACCATACCGTCAAACGCCTCCTGCGCTACATCCGCTTGCCATCAGTCCGGAAACTCCGGAGTTTGCCTGCTCATTTGCGCCGCCAATGCGATACGCAAATCGGTTGATTGCAGCATTGCCGCATTCCATGTGGCGATGTAATCCAACCCCTCATCTACCCGATGATCACGCATATAACCAATCATCGTCTTAGTACCGCGTATAGCCAGCGGTGATTTGGCAGCGATGGTATGCGCCAATGAAAATACGTCTTCCATCATCTGCTCAGCCGTTGCATAGATACGGTTGACCAGCCCCATGGAATACGCTTCCTCACCACTGAAAGATCGCCCTGTGTAAGCCAGCTCTCGCAGCATGCCTTCACCGATCAGATGAGGCAGGCGTTGCAATGAGCCCAGGTCAGCCACCATGCCTAGATCAATTTCCTTCAAGGCAAATTGAGCTCCGGCTGTGGCATAACGCATGTCGCATGCGGCTATCAGGTCAACAGCGCCACCCAGGCAATATCCCTGGATAGCAGCCAGAACCGGCTTGCGACACTGATCGACTGCGTTGAAAGACGATTGAAGTTCAAGAATCTTGGAGCGTAATAACTCCGAATTGCGGCCTACGTCACGTCCAAGCTGACCGGCGGTCTCGCCAAGTAACGAAAGGTCTATACCGGAAGAAAAATGAGGACCTGCGCCTGACAGCACAACGGCCCGTACTGAGCGATCCTGATCGGCCCAATGAAAGAGACTGCGTATCTCCTGCCAGAACTCAGCGTTCATAGCATTGATCTTTTCGGGTCGATTGATAATCACATGAGCGACCTTATCGACACGCTCAAGACGGAACGCGCTGAATTCTTCCATCTGCTCCTCTTCCAAGCTGGAACGATTCTCGAAAATGGGGTAGCGGACAATCAAAAGCCGCCTTGTCTTGATAGCGATATGCCGCTACTCATACTGCGACTTTAGTCACATCATAAAGCAATACGGTTCAGTTGATAATTCGAAATATTTGCACTGATGTGCCAAACAGGCGTTTCCGAGCGTCTGCGTGACATTTTGACAGGAACTGTTCAGCTGGAAAGGCATAGCGATAGGGAAACAACCTTGGCAGTTCGCCTAAACTGCCAAGGTGTAAAAGAGGTTAATGCTGGGTAGTTTGCTCTTCCATCTGAGCCCATAACGCTGGGGCGCCTGCAGACTTCTCAATGGCAGCCAGACGCGCAGCATGATCAGCCAATTCAGCCGCACTTGCCGTGATGACTCGTGTCCTGGCACGGTCCGCTGGCAGACGGCGAATCGGGCTGATACCGCTGTCATTTCCATCACCTTCCTGCCCCTGCCCAGCAAGAGAGAGGGAGGTTTGCCCGCCGGTCATGGCCAGATAAACATCGGCCAGGATCTCAGAGTCCAACAAGGCGCCGTGCAGCTCGCGGTTCGAGTTATCCACTCCATAACGCTTGCATAGCGCATCCAGGCTATTACGCTGACCTGGATGACGCCCACGCGCCATCATGAGGGTATCGAGTACCGTGCAATGATCTGTAATCTCTGCCCACTCAGGTCGATCACCTAGCAGACGAAACTCGTTATTGATAAAGCCGATGTCGAACGCGGCGTTATGAATGATCAGCTCAGCGCCCTTGATAAACTCAAAGAATTCTTCTGCAATGTCACGAAAGCGCGGCTTGTCCGCCAGGAACTCACTGGTGATGCCGTGAACGGCGATAGCACCTTCGTCAATCTCGCGATCAGGATTGAGGTAGACATGAAAATGCCGGCCCGTCAGTCGACGACCAATAACCTCAACACCACCAATCTCGATGATTCGGTGCCCGTCGGTAACGGGCATACCGGTTGTTTCCGTATCGAGTACTACGCTACGCATCTAAAGTCACCTATCACACTGTCCGCAGGGCACGGATTTCATCAACACCACGATTAGCCAGCTGGTCAGCCCGCTCGTTACCGTGATGCCCGGTATGTCCTCTTACCCACTCCCACTCGACCTCATGTCGAGCCACCTGGGCATCGAGGGCTTGCCACAAATCGGCATTCTTGACCGGCTGTTTGGCAGCGGTTTTCCAGCCGCGAGCCTTCCAGCCACGCAACCATTCTGTGATACCACGCATCACGTATTCGGAATCTGTCACGATTCGTACGTGACATGAACGCTTGAGCGCTTCAAGCGCGCGGATGGCGGCCATCAGCTCCATTCGATTGTTGGTCGTAACGGCCTCCCCACCCCACAGTTCCCGCTCGTTGCCCTTGTAGACCAGCAAGGCACCCCAACCGCCAGGGCCAGGATTTCCCTTGCAGGCACCGTCCGTGTAGATCTCTACGATGTCACTCATTCGTTCCGCTCGTTTCGCGACGGCTCACCTTGGCAACCGGCATGGGAATCAGCTTTCCACGGGGTTCACGGCGGGTCTGTGGCAAGGGACGAAGCCCGACCATCAGCTTGCGAGCCGACAATAAATAGAAGCCTGCACCTGGCGAGGGCTCGCCTTCCCGATTGCGCTCCAACCAAGACAAACGATTCTGCCAAACCGGCGAAGAAAGCGGCGGACGATAACACCCGAACCGGCGTTTCTCCAACGCGAATCCCAGCAATGCCAACCAATCAGCTACACGGCTGGCACCAATACAACGGGCCTTGCGAAACGCGTCGCGAGCAAAATAATGCCTGACTCCCCAGGTACTCCAAGGGTTGATACCAAGAATCAGCAGATGCCCACCGGGCCTTACGCTAAGGGCAGCCTCTCTCAACAAGCGATGGGGTGAAAGACAGAAATCCAGACCGTGCTGGAGCAACACCACATCTGCTGCATTTTCACCCAGTGGCCAGGCACCCTCCTCGCAGGCGATATCGACACCTGGAAACGGCGGCCCAAGACGCACACCATGACGTAACTGGTCTGCGCCTGGCGGGATCTTCAAGGAGGGGCCATAGTGGACTAAATAACCTCCAAAGTGGCGCTTCAGCTCCTCGGAAAGCAGGCGCTCCTCTTCCTCAATCATTAACTGGCCCAACGGACCATCAAGCCACTGGCGAGCCGAGCGCATCAGCGCTAACCAACGCTCATCAGCCTGGGCGAATGCGTCATTTACCATATGCTTTTCCTCCAGAGGTGCTATAGAGCACCTGGATTTAGAGACGCTTGAGCACCAAGGCGGCACCCTCGATACCAAACAGCAAGTGTCCCCGACGATGGACAGCAATCTACAGACTTTAAACAGTTCTACACATGAAGACTGTATCTTTTCATGATTGCTTGCAGACTTCCGACAAGCGATAAACGCACGACATTGCTTTAGTGCTCGCTTCTGAAACTCATAAACGCCTAATATGCAATTTTGCACATCTAACGGTAGTTACCGCACATGATTCAGATAGACGCCCTTCCCGTCTTTTCCGACAACTACATCTGGTTGTTGCAGGATCCGTCTTCCAAACGTTGTGCCGTGGTAGATCCAGGCGATGCTGCCCCTGTCCTTGAATGGCTGGAACGGCATCCCGAATGGACGCTTACAGACATTCTTCTCACTCACCACCATCACGATCACGTAGGCGGTGTGCAGGCGCTCAAAGGAGCGACAGCGGCCCACGTCTACGGTCCGGCACTGGAAGGCGTACCCTGTCTGGACACCGCACTTAATGAAGGCGACAGCCTTGAAGTTTTTGAGCGCCCCTTTCACGTCCTGCATGTTCCTGGACATACCTTGGGCCATATTGCCTATGTTCGTACCGGCGCTCAGCCTTTGCTGTTCTGCGGCGATACTCTATTTGCAGGCGGCTGCGGCCGATTGTTTGAAGGGACACCTGCACAAATGCATGACTCGCTGCGTAAGTTTGCTCAGCTTGCGCCCACGACCAAAGTGTACTGTGCACATGAATATACGCTGAACAACTTGCGTTTTGCTCATGCCGTAGAACCGACTAATAACGAGCTGACCAAACGATACAGGCAGGTAGAGGCCATGCGCGAGCGAGGCGAAATGACGCTCCCCTCTACCCTAGAGCTAGAGCTTGCTACGAACCCGTTCATGCGCTGTTCAACCCCTTCTGTCAAACGCGCTGCGGACGAAAGAAATGGCTTTCCAACCCGCTCGGAAGTAGAGGTTTTCACTACCTTACGCGCATGGAAAGATCATTTCTGAGGACTAGTCAATCTTGACCCTGCAGAGCGGCATTCCTAGAATCGCGCAAATTTTTCCGGGGATGCACTCAGCTAATGCCGCCACAGCCGCCACATAATGCCGACGTAGACGGACTGGCTCGCACCGCGAAACTTTCTGCTCTTTTCCTTGCTGTCTTCCTGGCGGGCTGTCAGGGAATGGCGCCTAAAGACCAGGAACGCTATCTCCCAGAAGACAGCCTGAGCAGCAATATCAATATGCATCGGGAGCCCGAGTGGATAAAGCTCGGCACCCAGAACAAGGCACCCAAGGATATCTGGGATCGCATGCGCAGTGGCTTTCAGCTGCAAAGCGAAATCGGCGTAAATCCCCGTATCGAGCAGCAGCGGCTCTGGTATGTCAGCAACCCGGCCAATATCGAAAAATCGGCTAACCGGGGCGGACTGTACCTGCACTATATTGTCGAAAGGCTTGAAGAGCGGAATATGCCCCTTGAGCTTGCCCTGCTTCCGATTGTAGAAAGCTCCTTCAACCCCTTTGCGCTTTCACGCAGCGAGGCGGCCGGGATCTGGCAATTCATTCCCACTACCGGGCGCTATTTCAACCTGCAACAGACTCGCTGGTACGATGGACGACTGGATATCACAGCGTCTACCAACGCAGCGCTCGATTATCTTTCCAAACTCCACGATATGTTCAATGGCGACTGGCTACTGGCACTGGCAGCCTATAACGCCGGCGAGGGTACTGTAGGTCGCGCCATTGAACGCAACCAAAAGCTTGGATTGCCTACTGACTACTGGAACCTGTCTTCGCTTCCACAGGAAACACAGGACTACGTACCCAAGCTGCTGGCCGTTTCCCAGCTGATCATGAACCCGGAATCATACGGCATCCAACTGGACTCGATTGCCAACGAGCCCTATTTCGAAGTCGTCAAGATCAAGCAGCATCTAGATCTTGCTAAAGTTGCCAAGCTGGCTGATCTCGATGAGGACGAACTATATCGCCTGAACCCGGCGTATACCCGTCGGGTTACCATGGACGGACCCAAACAGCTCTTGATTCCGGCAGAAAAAGCCGAGTTATTACTCGAAAACCTGGCGAACGAATCCTCTGAAGCGATCGTAAAATGGCAGGAATACACGGTGCGCCGTGGTGATAGCCTGGGCGCTATCGCCAATCGCTATAGCGTAAGCACTCAACAGATCCTGTCACTCAACAAGCTGAAGTCCAGCCGACTGGCTGCAGGCCAGAGACTGATGATTCCTCGCGTATCAGGTAGTATTTCACCAGTCACTAGCCAGAAAGACGTTGCCGCCCTTGTTGAGGAGCCGGTGACTCGTACCTACCGGGTCAGAAGTGGCGATAATCTCTGGACCATCGCTCGCGACAACAAGGTCGAGCTGGGCGACCTGAAACGCTGGAACAATTTGGGCAAGCAGGGCCTTAGGGCAGGCCAGGTACTCAAGCTCTATGGCGCACCGGTGAAAGCAAGCAAGCTAGCCAACAGCAGCAAATCGCGCCAGAACGTGACGTACTATAGAGTCAAGCCGGGCGATTCCTTGTACATGATTGCTAAACATTTCAATGTACAACTGCAATCTATCCAGCAGTGGAATCCCAAGAGTGGAAAAAACCTCACGCCTGGCCAAACCTTGACTTTGTATCTCGATTGATGGGTCTTGGTGCGTCACAGGCAGTCATATACGTCTCTTTTTCCTGCTGAAGCGAACTGGTACCGTTACTGCTCAACGCCTTACAGAAAGAGTTCTGCCTGGCCGTACAGCTTATGATCAAGCCAGCCTCTCCGACACATACAATGAGCGCTAAGATGGCCCTTCGTTTTTCTGCCTGGATTCATGGCGCTCTTTTCGCCGCCGCGCTAGGGCTGGTGTATGGTAACGCCCATGCTGCCCCTCAGCATGCAGTTACCTTGTATGATGAGGCCCCCAAGTATCCAGCAAACTTTAGTCATTTTGATTACACCAATCCAAATGCTCCTAAAGGCGGCACCCTACGCCTGTCCGGCTTCGGTAGCTTCGATACGCTCAATCCCTTCAACAACAAGGGAACGCCCCCTGCCCAGACCAGCCTGATTTATGAAACGCTGACATTTCATGCTCAGGATGAGCCTTTTACCGAATACGGGTTGCTGGCCGAAAAGATCGAAAAAGCCTCTGACAACAGCTACGTTCGCTTTTACCTGCGTCCCCAGGCTCGATTCAATGATGGAACACCAGTCACGGCTGATGACGTAGTGTTCACCTTCAACGCGTTGGTCAATCAGGGCGATCCGCTCTACCGCAGCTATTACGCGGATGTAAAAGAAGTCAAAGCTGAGAGCCGGCTGGTGGTCCGTTTTGACTTCAAGACAACCCAAAATCGTGAGCTGCCTCTTATTCTGGGGCAGCTACCGGTTCTGCCTAAGGCATGGTGGGCCAGCCGGGATTTTGGGAAGTCTTCTCTGGAACCACCCCTTGGTAGCGGTCCTTACCGAATCGCCAGCCTGCAGGCCGGACGCTCGCTTAGGCTTGAGCGTGTAAAAGACTGGTGGGGTAAGGATCTTGCCGTCAACAAGGGCTTCTACAACTTCGACACTATCACGGTTGATTACTATCGTGATCAGAACGTAGGACTGGAAGCGTTCAAGGCGAATCAGTTCGATATAAACCAGGAGATGTCCGCCAAGAATTGGGCCACTGCTTACGAAACGCCGGCCTTGAGAGAAGGACGCATCGTCAAGGCAGAAATACCTAATCATGAGCCTCAAGGCATGCAGGCTTTTATTTACAACCTGCGCCGTCCCATGTTTCAGGACAAGCGGGTACGCCAGGCTATTGCACTTCTATTCGACTTTGAATGGAGCAATCGTCAACTGTTCTACGGCGCCTATACACGCAACAATAGTTACTTCGAAAATTCCGAACTGGCTGCCAGGGGGCTACCCGGCCCAGAAGAGCTGAAGATTCTGGAACCTCTACGCGATCGACTGCCTCCACAAGTCTTTAGCCAATCGCTAGAGCCTTCCCGTACCGACGGAAGCGGAATTGTCCGACCGCAACAACGAGAGGCGTACCGGCTCTTGCTGGAAGCGGGCTATCACATCGAAAACGATCGCATGGTGGATACACAAGGAAATCCATTGCGCTTTGAGTTCATGTTGGCCCAACCCGCCTTTGAAAGAGTGCTGCTGCCCTACAAACGCAACCTCGCGGAAGTTGGTATCACCCTGGATATTCGGCGGGTAGATGTATCCCAGTTCGTCAATCGTGTACGCTCCCGCGACTTCGATATGACAATTTTCAGCTGGCCACAGTCCAGCTCGCCCGGTAATGAACAGCGTAACTTCTGGCACTCAACCAGTGCAGATGATCCTGGAAGTCGTAATCTGCTCGGACTGAAGGACCCTGCCATCGATCGTCTCGTGGAGATGCTAATCGGCGCCGATACTCGTGCTTCACTAATTACCCATGCCAAAGCGCTAGATCGCGCCTTGCTTTGGGGGTATTACGTCGTTCCCAACTGGTATACCGACCGCTGGCGAGTTGCCTACTGGAACCGCTTCGGACGCCCCGCTAAGCAACCCGACTCCGATTTCGGCCTTATGACTTGGTGGCAAGTCAGCGATACGGCACGCAAAACGTCGCAGGTGAATCCCTGATGCTGTCCTACGCCCTGCGGCGATTGCTGCTGATTATTCCTACGCTGTTCGGCATTTTGCTCATCAACTTCATTATTATTCAGGCCTCTCCTGGCGGCCCTGTTGACCAGGCCATGGCTCGCCTGCAAGGTTTGGGCGCGGGTGGCGCAACAAGCCGCATTACGGGCAGCGGGAGCGAGTCGGCAGAGCATGGCAATACACATTATCGCGGTGCCCAGGGCCTGGATGAGGATCTGATCAAGCAGCTCGAAAAGCAATACGGCTTTGATAAACCTGCAACGCAGCGCTTCTGGCTGATGATAAAAAGCTATGCCCAACTGGATTTTGGCCAGAGCTTTTTCAGGGACGCCAAAGTAACTGACCTTATCCTGGAAAAGTTGCCGGTCTCAATTTCCCTTGGCCTGTGGAGTACACTGATTCTGTATCTGGTCAGCATTCCACTGGGCATTACCAAGGCTATCCGCCACGGCAGTACGTTCGATGTATGGACCAGCTCTGCCATCGTCATTGGCTATGCGATCCCAGCCTTTCTGTTCGGTATCCTGCTGATCGTACTGTTTGCGGGCGGCAGTTATCTGCAATGGTTTCCACTGCGCGGCCTGACGTCACCCAATTTCGAGGAACTGACGCTAGGTGGCAAGATCGTCGACTACTTCTGGCACCTGGCGCTCCCGGTAACTACCCTTGTGATCGGCGGCTTTGCAACGCTTACGTTATTGACCAAGAACAGTTTTCTGGACGAAATCAATAAGCAGTATGTCATCACCGCACGGGCCAAAGGCCTGACAGAGCGTCGCGTCCTTTATGGGCATGTTTTTCGAAACGCTATGCTTTTGGTCATATCAGGTGTCCCTGCGGCATTACTGGGCGTTTTTTTCACCGGCTCATTATTGATTGAAGTGATCTTTTCCCTGGATGGCCTCGGGCTGCTTAGCTTCGAGTCAGTCATGAGCCGGGATTACCCAGTCGTATTCGGAACACTGTTTTTATTCACTCTGTTCGGGTTGGTGACCAAATTAATCAGCGACCTGACTTATATGCTGATCGATCCTCGCATTGACTTCGAAAGCCGAGACTACTGATGCCGCGTCTTTCCCCCCTCAATCAACGCCGCTGGAGTCGCTTCAAGGCTCATAAACGAGGCTGGTATTCGCTCTGGCTGTTTATCGTCCTGTTTGTTCTTTGTCTCTGCGCAGAGCTCATTGCCAATGACAAACCTTTGGTCATTCATGTCGATGATCAGTGGTATTTCCCTGCGTTGGTGCATTACAACGAAACCGAGTTTGGCGGTGAGTTTCCTCTGGAGCCCAATTACAAAGGCCCCTACTTCGAAAAGCTGATGACTGAAAAAGCAGCCTCTATGGTATGGCCGCTCATTCCGTTCAGCTACGACAGCATCAATTACGACCTCAATATCCCAGCCCCCGCCCCACCCTCGGCACAAAATTGGCTAGGGACGGATGATCAGGCAAGAGACGTTCTGGCCCGTATCATCTATGGCTTTCGCATATCGGTCCTATTCGCCTTGATTCTAACCATCGGCAGCAGCCTGATTGGCGTGCTTGTAGGCGCGCTACAAGGTTATTTCGGCGGTTGGGTAGATCTTCTAGGGCAGCGCTTTCTGGAGATCTGGTCAGGTCTGCCCGTGCTGTTCCTACTGATCATCCTGTCCAGTTTTGTACAGCCTAACTTCTGGTGGCTGCTGGGCATCATGCTGCTGTTTTCATGGACGTCTCTGGTAGATGTTGTGCGCGCTGAATTCTTGCGTGGCCGTAACCTTGAATATGTACGTGCGGCACGCGCGCTCGGCATGAAAGATCCTGCGATCATGTTTCATCATATTTTGCCAAACGCCATGATCGCTACCATGACCTTTCTTCCCTTCCTGCTCACGGCAGCAATTGGAACCTTGACGTCCCTGGATTTTCTAGGGTTTGGGCTTCCGGCTGGTGCACCCTCCCTGGGCGAGCTGATCGCTCAGGGTAAAGAAAACCTGCAGGCGCCCTGGCTGGGCATCTCGGCCTTTGTGACATTGGCCTTGATGTTAAGCCTTCTAGTATTCATTGGCGAGGCGGCACGCGATGCATTCGACCCCCGAAAATAACGTGGCGTCTTCTGCCCAGCAGACCACCCGACTGCTTGAAGTGCGTGATCTGTGCGTCGAATTCCGCAACGGACAAGAGGTAGTTCGTGCAGTCGAGCAGGTATCGTTCGATATTTACCCTGGCGAGACCTTGGCTCTTGTCGGTGAAAGCGGCTCGGGCAAATCTGTAACAGCCCATTCGTTGCTGCGTTTATTACCAGCGTCCACCGCCCACTATCCTGCCGGCCGTATCCTGTACGGTGGCCAAGATCTGCTGAAGTTGCCTGAAAGGAAACTGTACGGAATACGCGGGAATCGCATCGCCATGATCTTTCAGGAGCCGATGACGTCCCTCAACCCACTGCATACGCTCGATAAGCAGCTAGGCGAAGTCCTGGCGCTGCATAAAGGCATGAAAGGTCCTCCCGCACGCAAGCGTATGATCGAACTTCTCGATCTGGTAGGCATTCCCGATCCAGCCAGCCGCCTTTCAGCTTACCCACATGAGCTTTCGGGCGGTCAGCGCCAGCGCGTCATGATTGCCATGGCGCTGGCATGCGAGCCGGATCTGCTCATTGCTGACGAGCCCACTACTGCACTGGATGTCACCGTTCAGCAAAAGGTTCTACACCTTTTGAAAGATCTGCAGAAGCGATTAGGCATGTCGATCCTGCTTATCAGCCATGACTTGAACCTGGTACGTCAGATTGCCGATCGGATATGTGTCATGCAACGTGGTCGCATCGTCGAACAGGAAACGTGCAAGACGCTGTTTCAACATCCACAGCATCCTTACACACAATTACTGCTGGCAGCGGAGCCGAGTGGCGATCCGATTTCCAGCCATCCTGCACCTGTAGAACTGGCTACTGAACATTTGAGCGTCTGGTTTCCGATTCGTAAAGGGCTGTTTCGTCGAACGGTTGATCACGTAAAAGCCGTTGACGACGTCTCACTAGCGGTTCCACGAGGTCAAACCTTGGGCATTGTGGGTGAGAGCGGCTCCGGTAAAACCACATTGGGCCTGGCCATTCTTCGTCTATTGGAAAGCCGCGGCCGCATACGCTTCGGCAATCAGGCGCTCGATCAGCTATCCTCTGCCCAAATTCGACCGTTGCGGCGACAGATGCAAGTGGTCTTTCAGGACCCTTACGGTAGTCTGAGTCCACGTATGTCCGTTAGCGACATCGTGGGAGAAGGACTGAGAATCCATCGCATAGGAACACCAGAAGAACAGGAGACAGCAATAATCGGGGCATTACGGGAGGTAGGACTCGATCCAGAGGTCCGCCATCGTTATCCTCACGAGTTTTCAGGTGGGCAACGGCAACGCATCGCCATTGCCCGGGCCCTGATAGTGAAACCTTCGTTGATCTTGCTGGATGAGCCTACCTCAGCGCTCGACAGGACAGTTCAGCGGCAGGTCGTGGACCTGCTTCGCGATCTGCAGGCCAAACACAATCTGACTTATCTGTTCATCAGCCATGACCTGGCTGTTGTAAGAGCGCTGAGTCACCAACTGCTGGTGATGAAAGCGGGCCAGGTTGTAGAACAAGGGAGTGCTGAAGATGTCTTTCAACGACCTCAGCACCCGTATACACGGCAGTTATTGGATGCGGCACTTGCATCGTCCGCCCCTGCCTATTAACCAAGAGGAAGAAAACACATGGGATTTCTCGCCGGTAAGCGCGTCCTGATCGTAGGCGTCGCCAGCAAATTATCCATTGCCTCCGGTATCGCTGCTGCGATGCACCGTGAAGGTGCCGAACTGGCCTTTACCTATCAGAACGACAAGCTCAAGTCCCGCGTTGAAGAGTTCGCGGCTGGCTGGGGCTCCAATGCCGATTTGTGCTTCCCTTGCGATGTTGCCAACGACGAAGAAATCGAAGCGGTGTTTACAGAGCTCTCCAAGAAATGGGACGGCCTGGACATCATCGTTCACTCCGTTGGCTTTGCACCCGGCGATCAGCTGGACGGTGACTTTACTGAAGTGACAACCCGTGAAGGCTTCCGTATCGCTCACGACATCAGTGCCTATAGCTTTGTTGCGCTGGCCAAGGCGGGACGCGAAATGATGAAGGGCCGCAACGGCAGCTTGTTGACCCTGTCCTATCTGGGTGCCGAGCGCACCATGCCCAACTACAATGTCATGGGCATGGCCAAGGCCAGCCTTGAGGCAGGTGTCCGCTATCTGGCAGGCAGCCTTGGCCCGGAAGGCACTCGCGTCAATGCCATCTCGGCTGGCCCCATTCGCACCCTGGCAGCATCGGGTATCAAGAGCTTCCGCAAGATGCTTGCGGCTAACGAACGCCAAACCCCTCTGCGTCGCAATGTGACCATCGAAGAGGTCGGCAACGCCGGTGCCTTCCTGTGCTCGGACCTAGCATCAGGCATCAGCGGCGAAATTCTTTATGTCGATGGCGGCTTCAACACTACCGCCATGGGTCAGATAGAAGAGTGATGTAAACATAAAAAAGGCCCCTAAGGGGCCTTTTTTATGGCGTATCGCTTCGTATCTGTGCATGGCTGAGAAGAGTAAAAATAAACGTTCCGCCTACAATATTACCCGCCAAGGTAGGCCCAACGAAGACAAGCCCGAACTCTGCCCATGAAAGCTCGCCGGAAAACACCAGATAAGCCACCTCAGCCGACCCCACAATAATATGGGTGAAGTCACCCAAAGCCATCAGGTAGGTGATCGCAATGATTATCCAAATCTTGGCATGCTCTGCTGACGATATCATCCAGACCATGGTTGCGATCATCCATCCAGAAATAATTCCCTTTGAAAACATTTCTGGTACGCCATTTTCCATTACTTTCCGGCCTATCTCCAGAAAGGCCGCATCGACTCTGGGTTCGAACAGAGGAAGGTAAAGCACGACATAGGAAATGAGCGATGTGCCGATCAAGTTACCTATAAGAACGATGCCCCATAACCGCAGCAATTGCCTGAACATATGCAATGACGGCTGCGTCATTACAGGAAGCACCGCCGTAATGGTGTTTTCGGTAAAGAGCTGCTGTCGAGCCAGAATTACGGCCAGAAAACCCACCGAATAACCAAAGCTCGAAATAAGCTTGCTTGTCTCTCCCTCAGGGAGATGAGAATTCAAAAGCCCCATCGCTATCAGCGAAAGGCCCATGGTTAGTCCTGCGCCCAGAGCGGACCAGAAAAGCGCACTGCTACTTCTCTCAAGCTCCTGCTCGCCTTGCTTTCTGATAGTTTCATGGAGAACCGCCGCGCGAGGCGGCTGGTTCTCACTGACATCCTGCTCTTCCTCAGCGGTAAGACCAGGCGTTTTTCCCTTATCGACCGAATCCATAGAGCTTCCTCGCTCAGCGGGTACTTTCTTCCCAGATAAGACTGCCATCCTCAGCGATTTCAACTACCCGGCTAAGCGCTGCGTCAGCAGCTTCTTCAGCCTCGGATGCCAAGTCGAAATGTCGCTCAGTGGCTACTCGATGAAAATGAGGCTGACTTCCTTCCTCTCGGGCCTTAACGCCAATCACGGCTTCAAAGCCGTCTTGCGCAGGTACGGCGGATGAAATCGCTTCGAAATGTTCGAAATGCTTGATTGCCATAGATACAGTCCTCTCCACGTTAACGTTGGCGTCCACAAGCCAACCGGATACTTAGTAGACTGATAAGGCTAGGAAACGATCTGCCCGAGGTATAAAAGAATAAGTATCTGTTAGTACAACACAACAGATCGCCATACCATGGCAGGGCATCGACTGTTGTCGGCAGAAAGTTGGATCAACTAAAAGCGGCGTTAAGCCAGGAGCCGCTGGATGTAGTCCTGCAGCTTGTCCAAAGCAAAAGGCTTGGCCAATACTGGAGCTGTGCCAATCAGCGGACTGCCTGTATCCATAATTTCAGCCGGATAGCCACTGATAAACATTACTTTGAGGTCAGGACGTAGCTTAAGTGCCGGCTCGGCAATCATTACGCCCGACACGCCATCAGGCAATCTGTAGTCAGTGATCAGAAGATCGAGGTCAGGCTTTGTAGCTAGAATAAGAAAGGCTTCGGTCGATGAAGGCGCCTGAAGCACCTTGTAACCAAGCTCAGTAAGGTAATCAACGAGTATTAACAAGACCTGAGGTTCATCCTCTACGATTAATACTACTTTATCTGTAGAACTCATGAACCGTCTCACTCGATTAAACACGCAGCTTTGACCACGAAACAGGCTCAAGTTCCCCGTATTGGAAACTTGAGCTTTTAAATCTATATACCTTACTTATCGCTTTTATCGCCCTGCTCTTCTTTTGGTGAAGGCGTGACGTCACCCCCCACGTCAGCGCCGGCGCCTTTACCTGTGGATGATCCGTCAGGCGTCCCCATGCCGGCAGAGTTAGGGCTTGTCTTATCGTCAGCCAATGCCATGCCAGTCACAGACATCAGTCCCGTCAACGCCAATACAGCTAGTGCTTTGGTTTTCATAGCGGCCCCCATCTTAGATTAGTGGTCTTCTTTTCACTTCGAAGCATTGCCTCGTCAAAGATAGACCTGATCACTCGACGGGTGTTCAAGACCAATCTCTATCGACCGACACTTTCATTACCAAAACTCATGGGCAATAAATAAAAAGCCCCGCGTGAGCGAGGCTTTTGAGCAAAGACGATTTTTTGCGTTTAAGCGCGCAAGTGACCAAACCACTCAATGGCCGAACGCCAAATGCAGATTCCAATGAAGTATCCAGACATGGCAAACCAGATTGCCAACAAAGTTGGACTATGGTCAGGATGATTAAGAATCAGCAACATACTGCACAGCAGCCAGACGAACGTTACTGCAATATTGATAGGCATGAACTTGCGCACTCGGAAAGGGTGCAAGAATTTCATGCGCGTCAAAGTCAGCATCGCCAGCACAATAACGCCCAATAGCGTCAGCCATGGTGCTGGCGACAGGATATACAAATAAAGCGCCACCACATTCCAGGCTGCTGGAAAGCCTACAAAGTAGTTATCGCTGCTCTTCATGTTCACGTTACAGAAACAGAACAAGGAAGACACCAGAATCACTGAAACGGTAAAGAGCGCGGTGTAGCTTGGTAAAGGTATGTACTTGTAAATGAACAGCGCTGGAATGAAGACATACGTAAGGTAGTCAATCGCCAGATCAAGTACTGAACCGTCGAAATGGGGCAGAACAGATTTGGTATTGAGCTTGCGCGCCAGGGTTCCGTCCAGACCATCTACAATCAGGGCAGCACCGAGCCACAGCAGGCATTCTTTGGGCTGATTATCAAACAGGGCAAGTGTTGCAAGCAACGCCAGGACAACACCCGTGGCGGTGACGCCATGGGCGCCCCAGGCTTTGAGCTTGTCTGAGGGCATGGTCAATATCACAGCGAATCTCTTCGTGGCATGAAATAAGGCTTATACAGTCGGCGCAAAGAAAAACAAACCGGCCATATGGTTAATAAATCAGATCTAGAATACAGGAGTTTGGAAAGGATACCGATACGAACATTCATGATGCTACCGACAAGACAAAGCGTACCCCTATAGAGTTCGCTGGAATATGAGGTATTTCGTCTTTTTGGCGTCTTCCAAATTAAAAAGCACGCGTAGCCAAGGATACGATACCGATCTTCGATTAGACGGGGGCTTTCCTGATAAGCTAGCGCTCAAGCTCGCCGAAGTTACTGACCTCTATTTCCGATGTCGTATTGGAATAGGCTGTAACGTAGTAACTGGAACACCCCATGACCGCCTCGAACACTCACCCAGCCTTGAACAAGCCTTCTACACTGTCACGCCGCTTCTCCGTTGCGCCAATGATGGACTGGACGGACAAACATTGCCGCTTTTTCATGCGCCTGCTTTCGAAGCGAACACTGCTTTACACCGAGATGGTAACAACAGGCGCCTTGCTTCGAGGCAATCCGGCACGCTTTTTAGCGTACGACCAAAGTGAGCATCCTATCGCGCTGCAGCTAGGCGGCAGTACTCCGCATGAGCTGGCAGCCTGTGCCCGCCTAGCCGAAGCAGCAGGTTACGATGAGGTCAACCTGAACGTTGGCTGCCCAAGCGATAGGGTACAGAATAACATGATTGGCGCCTGCCTGATGGCTCACCCTCAACTGGTGGCTGATTGCGTAAAGGCAATGCGCGACGCGGTAAGTATTCCCGTTACGGTAAAACACCGTATTGGGATCAATGGCCGAGACAGCTATGATCAGCTGCAGGAGTTCATTACCACCGTCAACGAAGCGGGCTGCAATAGTTTTACCGTACACGCACGCATTGCCATTCTGGAAGGATTGTCTCCCAAGCAGAATCGTGAAGTCCCGCCGCTGCGTTATGACGTAGCCGCACAACTGATGAATGATTTTCCAGATCTTGAATTCATTCTGAATGGCGGCATTAAGACCTTGGAAGAAGCACAGACTCACCTGAAGACTTTCAATGGCGTCATGCTTGGCCGTGAGGCTTATCACAACCCGTATCTTCTGGCGTCTGTGGATCAATTAGTGTTCGGTGATGACCGTGCCATTACGACTCGGCACCAGGTGTTACAGTCGCTTCGTCCGTATATAGACAAGCATCTGGCGTCAGGCGGCGCCATGCATCACATAACCCGGCACATTCTGGGCCTTTCGCAGGGAATTAAGGGAGGGCGCCGCTTCAGGCAGCTACTCTCAGTAGATGTGCATAAAAGCTCAGAACCGCTACGTATATTTGACCAAGCCACTGAACTCTTGGAAGGTCATTGAATCTGGTCAAACACTCTAATCACTACGTGAGGATCGATAGCAAGCATGAACAAGCTAGAGCAACTCAAGCAATACACTACAGTAGTAGCCGATACAGGTGATCTGGACGCTATCACACGTCTGAAGCCTGTCGATGCTACGACCAACCCTTCCCTTCTGCTGAAAGCGGCAGCATTGCCCCGCTACGCTCAACTGCTAGGCGACGCTCTCAACGATACGGGTGACGACATCGGCCTGGCTTGCGACAAGTTTGCGGTTGCTGTTGGCAAGGAAATTCTTAATGTCATTCCGGGCCGCATTTCGACTGAAGTCGATGCCAGGCTTTCGTTTGATACAAATGCAACCCTGAGCCGTGCAGAGCGCTTGATTGACCTGTACGAGAAAGCCGGAATCAGCAAAGACCGAGTACTCATCAAAATTGCCTCCACATGGGAAGGCATTCGCGCTGCTGAAAAGCTCGAAAAAGATGGTATTCAAACTAATCTGACTTTGCTCTTTTCCTTTGCCCAGGCGGCAGCTTGCGCTGATGCTGGCGTTTTCCTGATCTCTCCATTCGTTGGTCGTATCTACGACTGGTACAAGAAAGCCGAAGGCCGTGACTTTACTGGAAAGGAAGACCCAGGCGTACAGTCAGTTTCCCGTATTTATCAGTACTACAAAGCCAACAAGTTCGAAACCGTGGTGATGGGTGCAAGCTTCCGTAACCTCAACCAAATCGAACAACTGGCAGGATGTGATCGCTTGACGATCAGCCCAGAGCTACTGCAGAGCCTGTCTGAAGATGAAGGCACGCTTGAGCGTAACCTGGTAGCAGGCGGCACAGCCGAGCCGTTGCATTCCCTTAACGAAAGTGCTTTCCGCTGGTCTTTGAATGAAGACGCCATGGCCACCGAGAAACTGGCGGAAGGCATCCGCCAATTCGCTCGTGATCAGGAAAAACTGGAAGGCCTGATTAGCGCCAAGAAGTAATGCCAGACCTGGTCAATGCTTTTCTAAAGCATTGACCAGGTCCTTGAATGCTTCACGATTGGATTCATTCAAACTCATCAGTATACGATGAGCCTCTAGTACCTTATCCCTGACGACTTCTTCAGACTCATCCTGCGGGGGGAGGTCATGCAGACAGTCCGAACATGGCACGGGCTGATTTACGATATTGAATACCTGATCAAAACCCATCGAATCCAACAATCGTGTGATATCTGGATTGGTGGTGACCAATGTTGGCAATAGGCCAATCTTTTGACGTGAAAGAATAGAGAGCTTTGCTAATAAGCCTAGCGTCGTACTATCGATACTTTTAGTGTCGATCAGATCGATTACGATTGATGAAAAATTCAACGCAGAAAAGATCTGTTCAATAGTGGCATCCAGCGCCGAGCATAATGTCAAGCGCACCTCGCCGATGAATTTGAGCACAAAGGTGCCATTCATTTCAGCGAACTGGATTTTACCGGTACTCATGCAAGGTTCCTGCTTAACACCAGCATGGCGATATCATCCGGCATCTCGCCCAAGTTGGCCAGTCCAAGCTGCTTCGAAATCCCACCTAGCGTCCCATTGGCCAGGCGGACCTGTTCAGGTAAAGAAGCCTCTTTCGCTTTCAAGTTCTCTCCCGGCAATAAATCAAAAATCCCATCGGAAAACAGCGCAAGGCTGAAACTGGCGGGTAACTCCAAAGTATGGTCTGAATAGCTGGCCTCTTCAAAAAGGCCAACCGGAAACCCCTTCCCCTGCAAAAAGCGTGTCTCTTCTGCAGTGTGCAACACAGGAAGCGGCAAGTGCCCACCAATACTGTAAGTAAGTACACCACTGTCTTCATCGATCACGCCACCCAACATGGTAACGTGTTTGCCCAGCTTACAGTTCAGCAAGCCACGATTGATATGCCCCAGCACATCGGAAGGCCTGAACTCAGGCAGAGTGCCATTACGACGAGACTCATACAACAGCCGCGTCGTCATAAACTTGAGCAACACCGTTACAAACGCTGACGACGCTCCATGTCCGGAAACATCTGCCAGATAAAAAGCGATACGGTGCTCATCAACGCGAAAATAATCGACAAAATCACCAGAGAGATACAAAGATGGAATGATCTGGTGAGCGAAATTCAAACCATTGGTTTCCCAGGGTGTTACCGGCAGCATATTCATTTGCACTTGCCGGCCGGCATTCTGGTCCTCCTGTAAAAGACTCAGGCTCGCCTGAAGCTCTCGATTGGCATTTTCCAGTTTGATGCGATAACGATCATTTTCAAGGCGAAGCCTTGCACGGTCGAGCGCCCGAATAACCGAATGTTCTAGAACAGCCAGATCCTCAAGAGGCTTGATGAGATAGTCGGCCGCGCCCAATCTCAGCGCCTCGACAACATCACTCATTACCCCTGCGCCCGAGAGGACTATGACAGGCGTATCGAGCGACATTTCCGAAATGCGCCGTAACAAGGAAAGCCCATCCAGCTGAGGCATTCTAAGGTCGCAGATAATGAGATCCGGCTGCTCACGCTCGAAGACCTGCAAACCCTGCATGCCGTTCGAAGCCTGTAAGACCGTAAAGCCGCTATCTTCGAGATAATCCGCCAGACTCAGGCGTACAACCTCATCATCATCGATAATCAAAAGTGTGGCGCTGGGATTAGGCATAAACTATCCAGGCATGCGTATCCCTATGAGGTGGTCTTTTGGATCAGGCCAGGGTGCACGCAATAGGTACTATTTTTAATACGGCGCAGACACTACTCCCATCAGCCGAGCCGTTCAAGCGCCCCTTCTATCCAAACGGCTGAGGCTAGCTTTACAAGGCCTTGAGGCTAAGGCTATATGGTTTCGTTTACTTGCGAAGTACCTTTATTGAGAGACTTGTTCCAATGAGCTTAAGCGATCGTTCGTACAGCGAAAAGCGCGACTTTATTAGAATGCAGATTGATTCTAAGGCTATTCTTCGGACAAATGGCGAGGAAATAGACGCAATTTGCCGTGATTTGTCGAGCACAGGGCTTCAGATCGAAGCTAAGAGTCACGTCAAGGAAGGAGACAAAGTGATCGTAGTGATCCCCTCTGAACACCCGGAGCTACAAGGGCTAGAAGCCGAAGCCGAAGTGATTCGCGTCACATCTTTGGAACAAGGCAGTCAACTGCTAGGACTCAGCATCCTTTCCATGAATTAGATCACAGATCAGCATCACGTCAAGCAGAGACCTGCTGCCTGACGTGATGAGTCCTCTTAAAAGTCGTCTACCACGTTACCGTCTTTAATCTTGTATTCGCGACTTTGTAAGTAAGCGTTACGGATAAAGATGTACTTGTCGCCTGTAATCATTTTTTCGGCATCAAGCAGGTTAGCGCGTGTATCTACTACACTCAGCGCAAATGCCGAATTCCTCGCCGCTACATCACCCATATAGGGGTATGGCGAGGCATAGGAATCAGGAATTCGGCCTAGTCCATCACGTACTGTGCTGGGACCCAGGAAAGGCAAGACGACATACGGGCCGCTACCAACGCCCCAATGACCTAATGTCTGACCGAAGTCTTCGTCATTTCTCGTCAGTCCCGCATGAGTCGCCACATCAAATATACCCAATACACCCAGCGTGGTGTTCATGAGCAAACGTGCGGTATCTACACCGGCGGCATACGGTTTTGCCTGCAAAACGTCATTAGCTAAATTGCCAACATCACCAATGTTACGAAAAACATTACTGACTCCCGTTTGCACGACGTCAGGTGTGATCTTGTTATAACCCTGCGCGATAGGCTTCAGCGCATAGGTATCAAGCGTGTCATTAAAACGGAAAATACCTCGGTTGACCCCTTCCCATGGATCATCTTCCGAGGCAGCCAACACAGCGGTACTCGCGACAGTCAACATTGCGCCAAAGGCAATGCCGCCAATACGGGTACTCCATGCTCCTTTGTTAAACGGCATCATATTCTCCTGATGAGTTTGTCCAGTCTTACTGGCAGAGTGGCAAAATTATAACCGCGATGTCTTTGCAATTGGTTACGGATGAAACAACTTGCCTTATTGACCTTTGATCACTCAATTAGGTCTACAGGTGGGTACGCTTCAAAAGGAGAAAACGTATGCCCGCCTCTCGCCTGCAACAGGAGCTGATCGAACTACAGCACCAGCTCAAGACAAGCCCTCCTGAAAGCGAGGAAGATCGCGCCTCGCTAGAACTGTTAATCAGGGATATAGAACTGCAGCTTGCTCACGAAGACTCGACCAAGCCGGATTCCAATCTCGTCGATGGCGTAAATCTGGCAGTCGAGCGGTTTGAAGTCAGCCACCCCAGAGTAGCGAACACCCTCCGCTCGATCATGCAGAGCCTTGCGAGCATGGGTATCTGACGTCACTGACGGGCCAAGCGCCCTGCTACCGGCAGATGTGCGGCATGAGTGCTTCGATAAGGATTGATATCAAGCCCTCCCCGCCGCACATACCGCGCATAAACAGTAAGCGACTCCGGCTCCAGCACGCTACGCAAATCAAGAAACATGCGCTCGACGCACTGCTCATGAAAATCTGCATGACGCCTGAAAGAGATGATGTAAGCGAGCAATGACGCCCGATCAAGCACTGCTCTGCCCTCATACTCAATCACGACGCTTCCCCAGTCCGGCTGCCCCGTAACCGGGCAATTGGAGCGAAGCAGATGACTATAAAGCGACTCCTTCACAAGCTGACCAGGTAAGGCTTTTAATAAATCCGGTCTAGGCACATCGTAGTGCTGTACCTCAATATCCAGCTCATCAATACAGCTTCCGGGGGGCGTAACAAACCCTTCCCTGGCTACTAAATCTATTGGCTTTACCAAAACCCCAACGTGGTCTCCTGCTGACTGAGACAGATCCCTTGTTAAAACCTCAGTGAGCGCCTCAGGACCTTCGAATGTTGTCTGATTGAGTGAGTTCAGATACAGCTTGAATGATTTGGATTCGATGATATTTGGCGAGTTGGCCGGTATGGAGAACTCGGCAATAGCAGCGACAGGCTTACCTTTTGAGCTCAGCCAGGACAACTCATAACACGTCCATATATCCATACCGCAGTAAGGTAACGTTTCTCTTGTAAGCCCCAATTCGGTCCATTTAGGGCTACGCGGTATGGGATACAGCAATGAAGGCGTATAGATATCCACGTACTCACTCGTTTTACCGAGCGGAGAATGATCGACAGTTTGCATAGAATTTCTCAAGAATCCGAGGCGCGCTATGTCAGATGTACTCTCGCCATAGCGTCCTCAATATATCAATGACGCATGCCGCGCCCGCTCGTCAGCAGACGAATGCAGCATATATAGAGAACAATGGCAGCAATCAGCATAAGACCAATCGCGACACCAATTTGGATATCTGAAACGCCTAATATCCCATAGCGGAATGCATTGACCATATGCAGGATGGGATTAGCCATCGACATGCCCTGCCAGAACGGCGGTAGCAGATCGATCGAATAGAACACCCCACCAAGATAAGTCAATGGCGTCAGGATGAATGTGGGCACTATAGAGATATCGTCAAAGTTACGGGCATAGACCGCGTTTATGAAACCACCCAAGGAAAAAATGGCAGCAGTCAGGATGATCACAAGCAACGTGATTCCTAAATGATGCACCTGCACATGGGTAAAAAATAAAGAAAGAACCGTAACGATAGCCGCTACTGCCAGCCCTCTCAGGATACCGCCACACGCATAACCAATAAGAATGACATGAGGTGATACAGGCGAGACCAGCAACTCTTCAACAGAGCGTTGAAATTTACTACTGAAAAAGCTTGATACGACATTGCTATAGGAATTAGTAATAACGGACATCATGATCAAGCCCGGCACAATGTATTCCATATAGGAGAACCCACCCATGCCTCCTATTCGGCTACCGATCAGATTGCCAAAGATAACGAAGTAAAGGGCCATAGTGATCGCAGGAGGCAACAAGGTCTGCGGCCAAATACGCGTAAAGCGTCGCACCTCCCGATGGACAATCGTTTGCAAGGCAATAAGGTTGGCCTTTATTTCAGTTTTCATCTCGCCACCTTTGCCAAGTTCTTTTCTACCAACGACACGAACAGCTCCTCAAGCCTGTTAGCCTTGTTGCGCATACTGATGACGTCTATGCCTTGAGCATTCAACTGAGTGAACAGGCCATTGATTCCAACACTCTTGTCGACTTGCACTTCAAGCGAGTGACTGGTGATAAGCCTGACCGGATAATCTTGAAGAGAGGGCGCAACTGATAGCGCCTGCTTTACATCAAGGACGAATGTCTCGACATGTAGTTTCTGAAGAAGCTCACGCATGCTGGTGTTTTCCACAATGGTGCCATGGTCAATAATGGCAATGTTGCGGCACAGCTGTTCTGCTTCCTCCAGATAGTGCGTCGTCAGAATGATGCTGACACCCTGCTGATTGAGAGTGGTCAAAAAGCTCCACATCGAACGGCGCAATTCAATATCCACACCAGCAGTAGGCTCGTCCAGTATGAGCAACCTTGGCTTGTGAATGAGCGCCCTGGCGATCATCAAACGCCGTTTCATCCCCCCAGACAACATACGGGACGGGGTATCTCGTTTGTCCCAGAGCCCTAGCTGAGTCAGGTATTCCTCGGCACGCTCCTTGGCCTGCCTGGCAGGTATTCCGTAATAGCCTGCCTGCGTAACCAGAATGTCGAATGCCTTTTCAAACTGATTGAAGTTGAACTCTTGGGGCACAACCCCAAGACAGCGCTTGAGTCCTGCCGGATCACGATCCAGATCGTGTCCGAAGACCGAAACCTGACCACTGCTTTTATTCACCAGCGTGGACAGAATACCTATCGTGGTAGATTTTCCTGCACCATTAGGTCCGAGAAGCGCAAAAAAATCGCCTTCGTTGACATCAAGGTCCAACCCCTTGAGCGCCTGGAAACCATTTCCGTAGGTTTTAGTGAGTTGCCGTATGGACAGAGCTTCGTTCATCTCGCTCACAAATTTCAGAAAATTAGAGGGGCTAAATGAGGGTGCAATACCCGATTTACAACCTTTGACGAATGTAAGCCCACATCATTCCAAATCGGGTGAGAAAAGACAGTCCGGCCATCCGCCTTTATACTGCTCCACTGTATATGAATGGGACATACACATGGCCACTGACTATTTGGAACACAACATGGCACTTTTGGCGCACCTGCGGACCATATTGGCCGCATTGGGTGAGTCAGAGCAGATTCCTGAAGATAACCACGGGCTATTCTTGGACCGCTTCGACGAGCTTTTGACTGAGCTGCCCAAACATCCGGAAGAAAACCATTATCTAGGGCAGGACCTGATCAGCCAGATTTTCCATCGCTATCCCCAGGTTGCCCATCTGGTACCCAGGGACCTGCTGTGGTTCTTTGGGGGAGATTGTCTTCACTTCATGCCTGACGAGGAAATCGCCCGCTACCAGGCACTGGATGAGCGCCGCTTCGAAGCAGAGGCTGCTGGAGAACCCTTTGACTGGAATCAAGAGAAGCAATTGATGCTGCTTCCAGACAACGGACAAACTCATTAGATAAAGCGATGAGGGTCACAAAGGCCCTCATCAAAAACAAGATGCACAAACAAAAACACCGCCAAGAAGGCGGTGTTTTTAATTTGGAGCGGGAAACGAGACTCGAACTCGCGACCCCGACCTTGGCAAGGTCGTGCTCTACCAACTGAGCTATTCCCGCATATGGCGTCCCCTAGGGGACTCGAACCCCTGTTACCGCCGTGAAAGGGCGGTGTCCTAGGCCACTAGACGAAGGGGACAAACCCTTGAAACATGCAAAGCATATTTCTATTAACACAAGCACCGCGCATGCCATGCTTTAAAACTTGGAGCGGGAAACGAGACTCGAACTCGCGACCCCGACCTTGGCAAGGTCGTGCTCTACCAACTGAGCTATTCCCGCATATGGCGTCCCCTAGGGGACTCGAACCCCTGTTACCGCCGTGAAAGGGCGGTGTCCTAGGCCACTAGACGAAGGGGACGCAGCCTTGGAGCTTTAACAGTTCCTACCTCTTTCGCTTCGCTTTCAGCTTTGCGTCTGAAGTGGCGCGCATTCTAGAGAGACATTCGAGACCCGTCAACACCTATTTAATTTTTTTTAAATCAATGACTTTGCCATTAAAGAAGATGGCCGCGCTGCCAATATAGTAGTACTTGTTTTATTGACTCGCAGGCCAGCAGGAGGCCTTGATGTCTGTATCTATAATTGCCATTTTGGTTGTGACGGGAGCTGTGCTGTTGATTTTCATCAGCTTTCTCAACCAGAAGCTTGAAGCGCATCAGCTTGAAAAAACACGCTTGAAAGCGGAGCTGGTTAACCGCATCCGACGCTATGAGCAGCTGTCCGACACGTTACCGGGGCAATGGATGACCCCTGCCCTCAAGCTTTTACTATCAAGGCTTGAACTGACACTTCTTCAGCGCATGCCTAATAAGGAGAAGACTCCCGTATTGGCGGCACGCATGAATCATCTGGAGGCTGAGCTGGCCAAGGGTGATCAAGTCGAGATCACAAACGCAGCCCAGGTTATCGCGAATGAAGCTAAGGCAAAGCAGGTTCGTGCGCAGCTTGAAAATTTACACGCACAAATCACCTACGCCATCCAGAATGGACTGATTGAGGCTAAAGAGGCTGGTTATTGGGACGAGGAAATAAGAGCGCTAATGACGCTACTTCACTTCGAATTCTTTGATCACCTGGGCCGTCAGTTTATTGATCAGGGACAACTGGCTCCTGCCAGACAGGCATTCGAGAAAGCCGCTCAATATATCCGTAAACAGCCTCACTCAGACAAGTTCAATGAACATCTTCAGTACCTTGATGAACAAGTCAGCGTCATCAAGGGAGAAATTGGTGCAGGGCAACCGGTCCGCGAACCTACGCAACTATTAAAGGGGCTAGAGGAGATGGAGAAGGAAGATGCCCCTATGAAGTCACTCTACGACTAATAGCAATAAAAGCGCAGCCCCAAGGGGCTGCGCTTTTATTATCAGCAATCACTTGCGGCTAGCAGTATTGCTGCCAATCGCTCGATACCCTTCTGATCATCCAGACTGAATCTACCTAGCTTGGGGCTATCAAGATCCAGCACACCAATCAGACGCTCATTCTTTATCAACGGGATAACAAGTTCACTGTTTGACGCACTGTCACAAGCAATGTGCCCCGCGAATACATGTACATTCTCAACACGCTGCGTCTCGCGCGTTTGCGCCGCCGTACCACAGACACCACGCCCAAAGGGTATGCGAACGCAGGCAACCTTGCCCTGGAACGGACCAAGCACAAGCTCATTGTCTTTGCACAGATAAAAGCCCGCCCAGTTTAGGTCAGGCAACTCATGGAAAAGAAAGGCAGAACACTGCGAGGCGTTGGCGATGAAATCGTTTTCGCCAGAAAGAAGCGCTTCTAACTGTGCCGCTAGTAGCTCATAGCCACCCAGATCGTTTCCCACTTCACTCAAATCACGCATTTGCGACATCCAAAAGCTGTTTACCAACCCAATGACGGGCAAATTGATAGGCACAGCGGCCATTTCGATTACCTCGGCCGAGCGCCCAGCGAATAGCTTCCTTTTCAGTTTCCTCACTCCACTGCCACACAAGCTGCGCGCGGGTAGCCAATACCTCGACCCAGTGCTTGGTTACCTGAAGAAACTGATCCTGGGTAAAAGGATAGAAGGAAAGCCATAACCCAAATCGATCCGAGAGCGCGATCTTGTCTTCTACCGCCTCACTAGGGTGTAGCTCGCCATCCGCACTTCGCTCCCAGTCAGCGTTATCGCTTTGTCGCTCAGACACCAAATGCCGGCGATTCGAAGTTGCATAAAGCAGAACGTTATCAGGCGCCTGCTCAAGCGAGCCATCCAGTACGCTTTTCAGCACTCGATAGTCATCGTTGCTGGCATCAAACGACAAATCATCACAAAACAACACAAACCGCTGAGGCTGTTTACTGATTTGCGCAACCACACGTGGCAGATCTGTCAGATGATCACGCTCAATCTCTATTAGCCGCAATCCGCGCTGTGCATACTCAGCGAGCAATGCTCTGACCAGGGATGACTTGCCTGTACCGCGAGCGCCCCATAACAGAGCATGATTGGCGGGCATGCCGTCTACAAACTGCTGCGTATTCTGCCCAAGCAGGACCTGCTGTCTATCAACGCCCTGTAAATCAGATAATCGCAGATCCAGATTGACTTCAATAGGCTGCAGATAGCCTCCCTGCCCTTCACGACGCCAGCGAGCCGCAACGGTTTGAGACCAATCAATCGGCTCGCGCAGTGCTGGCAATAAAGGCTCCAAACGGGCCAGCACGCCTTCCGCACGTACCAGAAATGTATCGAGTCTAGATTCCACGTACTTATCCTTACACAAAAACGGCGACTCACCTTTATATATAGCGAGAGCCGCAAGATTCAGCATGACATTCGAGTCACAGCGAAAGAAACCGCTCTACCTGTCCCTTTAGCGACGCAGGCTTCACTAGCGGCGCGAAGCGTTTGATCTTTTCACCATCACCACTAACCAGAAACTTTGTGAAGTTCCACTTTATACGCTGCGTACCTAGCACCCCCGGCGCCTTCGCCTTTAGTACCTCGAATAAAGGATGGGCATTGGCACCATTGACCTCTATCTTTTGAGATACGTTAAAGGAGACACCAAAGCGGGCCTTGCAAAACTGTTCGATCTCACCATTGTCAGCAGGCTCCTGATGACCGAACTGATCACATGGAAAGGCCACAATTACTAGCCCTTGAGCCTTGTAAGCCTGCCACAACGTCTCAAGCCCCTCGTATTGAGGCGTGAATCCACAGCGACTGGCAGTGTTGACCAACAGATAGGCTCGCGCAGAAAGATCAGCCAGGCAGCACGCTTTCCCATTCATCAATGTAAACGGAATCTGCAAAAGGCTTTTGCCTTCCGCAGCCTGAGCGTCTGTTTTATTCATCACGAGGGACAAGATCCAGCGCAACGGAGTTTATGCAGTAACGCAAACCCGTCGGTCGTGGACCATCCGGGAACACATGCCCCAGGTGCGCATCGCAACGCGAACAAAGCACCTCTATACGATGCATCCCATGACTAAAATCCTCTTCCTCTCGCAAAGCATCATTCGAGATAGGCTGATAAAAGCTGGGCCAGCCACAGCCTGAACTGTATTTGGTCTCCGAGTCGAAAAGCGCTTGCCCACAACAGACACACTGGTACACCCCAGGCGTCTTGGTATCACAGTACTTACCGGTATACGGCGCTTCCGTCGCCTTTAGTCTGCACACCCGAAACTGGTCATTATCCAGCTCGTCACGCCAAACATCTTCGGATTTGATGACTTTATCCATAGGATGAACACCTCCGCCATGGAAAAGGCCCCATCTGTCTCTTTTGAAAACGCAGGGGCAGTCGTATGATCTGCTTCCAGTCTGTCACTCGTTGAGGGCGCTGCCAAGCCGATAGGCACGCCTACCTACAGTCAGACATCGACCATGCACCTTTCGCAGGTCGCTCTTCGCTATTACCAACCGGGATCCGTTACACATGCAGGTCAGTAAATCGAACAAGCTAGCCAACGTCTGCTATGACATTCGTGGGCCAGTGTTAAAGCATGCCAAGCGTCTGGAGGAGGAAGGCCACCGCATCCTCAAACTCAACATTGGCAACCCCGCACCGTTCGGTTTCGAAGCACCTGAAGAAATCCTTCAGGATGTGATCCGCAACCTGCCTACCGCACAAGGTTACAGCGATTCCAAGGGCCTGTTCAGCGCGCGCAAGGCAGTCATGCAGTACTACCAGCAAAAGCAGGTAGAGGGCGTTGGCATTGAAGACATCTATTTGGGTAACGGTGTATCCGAGCTGATCGTCATGGCCATGCAGGCCCTGCTCAACAACGGTGATGAGGTTTTGATCCCGGCGCCAGATTATCCCCTCTGGACTGCAGCTGTCAGCCTGGCGGGCGGCAAACCTGTCCACTACCTATGCGATGAGCAGTCGGACTGGTTTCCGGACCTTTCAGACATGGCCAGCAAAATCACCTCCAATACCAAGGCCCTGGTGCTGATCAACCCGAACAATCCTACGGGTGCCGTGTACTCCAAAGAGGTGCTGGAAGATATCGTGGAGCTGGCGCGCCAGCATAATCTTGTCATTTTTTCGGACGAGATCTATGACAAGATCCTGTACGACGAAGCAGTGCATATTTCAACGGCTTCGCTTGCGCCCGATGTCCTGTGCCTGACGTTTAACGGCCTGTCGAAATCCTACCGCGTGGCAGGCTTCCGTTCGGGCTGGGTTGCCATTTCCGGCCCTAAACATAAAGCTCAGAGCTATATCGAAGGGCTTGATATCCTTGCCAACATGCGCCTATGTGCAAACGTGCCCAGCCAGCATGCCATTCAGACCGCCCTGGGCGGTTACCAGAGCATCAATGACCTGGTACTGCCCAACGGGCGCTTATTGGAACAGCGCAACCGTGCCTGGGCGCTATTGAACGACATCCCTGGCGTAAGCTGCGTAAAGCCTATGGGGGCGCTATATGCCTTCCCCAGAATCGATCCAAAGGTTTGCCCAATCCACAATGATGAAAAGTTTGTTCTGGATCTTCTGCTTTCGGAAAAACTGCTTATCGTTCAAGGCACCGCCTTCAACTGGCCTTGGCCTGACCACTTCCGTGTAGTGACCCTGCCACGCGTGGATGACCTTGAACAGGCTATTGGCCGAATTGGCAATTTCCTCAAACATTACCGGCAGTAGTCCCATGGACCTCCATATCGAAGACTTCTACAAGGATGCAGCGAAAGGCCTGCTGGCGCTTTATCAAAGCTTTCCACGCAAGGCGACGCTCTATGTCGAAGATCTGATTGGACGAGAGGAGCCCGACCAGTTCGGGCTTCCCAGTGTTAGACATCAGAGCTGTTTTAGCGCGCTGCTCTGGCTCGCTGAAGAGGACTATCTGCGCTACACCACTAACCTTGGTTATGATGCACTTGACCAGGCCATCCTGACCGAAAAAGCGTTTCTACGTCTTTCAGCGAGTCACGCTCACTTACTTAAGGAAGCAGAAGCGCTTCCGCCTAGCGTGAGACGCCAACGTTCTACCCTAGCCCAGCATCTACGGGACGCTCTGGCAGAAAGCGATAGCGAACGAGTCGTGCTGTTGACGCGTCTTTTACTCAGGCCTGCCAACAAAACGACATAGTTTGAAATAGTCGATTGATTGAAACCCTAACAACCGGACCTTATATACGCCGCTAGGAAATAGTCTTCCGGTTGTTAGGAGAAGCTTTACACCATGATGCGAATTCTGCTGTTCCTTGGCACCAACTTGGCCGTACTGCTGATCGCCAGCATTACGCTTAAAGTGCTGGGAGTAGATCGTTTTACAGGCCAGAACTACGGAAGTCTTCTGATTTTCTGTGCCGTCTTCGGTTTTGCCGGCTCGCTATTCTCGCTATTCATTTCCAAGTGGATGGCCAAGATGAGCACCGGAACCGAAATCATCAGTCAGCCCCGAACTCGTCACGAGCAATGGCTACTGCAAACTGTTGAGGACCTGTCTCGCGAGGCGGGCATCCGGATGCCTGAGGTCGGCATCTTTCCTGCCTATGAAGCGAATGCCTTTGCAACGGGCTGGAACAAGAATGATGCACTGGTTGCGGTAAGCCAGGGTTTGCTTGAGCGCTTCTCACCTGAAGAAGTGCGCGCCGTTCTGGCGCACGAGATTGGTCACGTAGCCAACGGCGACATGGTGACACTGAGCCTGATCCAAGGCGTCGTGAACACCTTCGTCATGTTCTTTGCTCGCATATTCGGCAATTTCATCGACAAGGCCGTCTTCAAGACAGAGGAAGGTCATGGGCCCGCCTATTACATTACCAGTATCGTCGCTGAACTGGTTCTGGGCATCCTGGCGACTATCATCGTCATGTGGTTCTCGCGCTTTCGCGAATTCCGTGCAGACGAAGCAGGCGCACGCCTGGCAGGTACAAATGCAATGGTTTCTGCACTGCAGCGCTTGCGTGCGGAACAGAACATTCAAGGACAAATGCCAGACACCCTGACCGCTTTTGGTATCAAGAGCAGCAAGGGCCATGGCTTTGCTGGTCTATTCATGAGCCACCCTCCTTTGGAGGAGCGTATAGAGGCGCTACTGCGCCAACAACGCTAAATCAAATAAAAAGCCCCGACCTGCTCGGGGCTTTTTATTACGCAGCAGTTAAAAGACTTTATTCGTTTAAAAACTAATTTATTAAAACCAATAAATTAGCCAAGTCCCAAGCAGGAACTACGCTCTTTTAAAGAGCCAATTGTTCAGAAAATAAACATTTGAAAGGTAATCACTTCACTTATAAAGATTTGTGTAGTTATTCAAACAAACCCGGCAATGCGAAAGACCTCCCTAGCTGATATACTCCGTGACGATTTTTGGGCCCTAGAAGCCCGAGATCAATCCGGGACGGGTCCGGTCGGGCCTGCCTCAGTGTGTGCAGGCTTGAAACCCGGCGCGTCGTTAACGGCAAACCTTTCTGGCCTGCTCAAGTGCCCGGAATTGTTCTCAAATCTCGCGTTTTCATCTGCGTCTACCGGTGCCTTGTCGGTGAACTAGCTGGTTCGGTGCCATTCAAATAGGCGCAATCGCTATGATACAGAGAGGTTAACGTAACAAATGTCTACAACGTCGAAGATCATCTATACGCTTACAGACGAAGCACCTGCCCTTGCCACCTATTCCCTGCTTCCTATCGTCAAAGCGTTTACCGAATCATCAGGCATTGCTGTTGAAACCCGCGACATCTCTCTAGCTGGCCGCATCATCGCTACTTTTCCTGAATATCTAAGCGAAGACCAAAAGATTTCTGACCACTTGGCTGAACTTGGCCAACTGGCTACCACTCCTGAAGCCAACATCATCAAGCTGCCTAACATCAGCGCCTCGGTTCCTCAGCTGAAAGCAGCTATCAAGGAACTTCAGGATCAAGGCTACACACTACCGAACTACCCGGACGAGCCAAAAGACGACACGGAAAAAGACGTCAAATCTCGCTACGACAAGATCAAAGGCAGCGCTGTTAACCCGGTTCTACGCGAGGGTAACTCTGACCGCCGCGCACCTCTTTCCGTCAAGAATTACGCCAAAAAGCATCCTCATAAAATGGGCGCCTGGAGCGCAGACTCCAAGACCAAGGTCGCGCACATGAATGAGGGCGACTTCTATGGCAGCGAAAAGTCTGCGCTGATCGAAGCATCAGGCACGGTCAAGATCGAGCTGACCACCAACGATGGCAGCACGCAGGTACTGAAGGAAAAAACATCCGTAACAGCTGGCGAGCTGATCGATGCATCAGTCATGAGCAAGAAGGCTCTGGCCAGCTTTATCGAAGCCGCCATTGCTGACGCAAAGAACAGCGACGTTCTGTTGTCCCTGCACCTCAAGGCAACCATGATGAAGGTCTCTGACCCCATCATGTTTGGTCACGTAGTTTCGGTGTTTTATGCTGATGCGCTCAAAAAGCACGCTGACACGTTGAATCAGTTGGGTGTTGATTTAAACAATGGTATTGGTGATCTGTACGCCAAGATCAAAACCTTGCCGGAAGACAAGCAGGCAGAAATCGAAGCGGATATCAAAGCCGTTTACGAGCAGCGCCCCCAGTTGGCCATGGTGAACTCTGACAAGGGTATTACCAACCTGCACGTTCCAAGCGATGTGATTGTCGATGCCTCCATGCCCGCCATGATTCGTGAAGCAGGCAAGATGTGGGGCGCCGATGGCAAGCTGTACGATACCCTGGCCATGATCCCTGATCGCTGCTATGCCGGTGTCTATCAAGCGGTTATCGAAGACTGCAAGCAAAACGGCGCTTTCGATCCGGCTACCATGGGTAGTGTACCTAACGTAGGTCTGATGGCTCAGAAGGCCGAGGAATACGGCTCCCACGACAAGACGTTCAAGATCCCCGCTGACGGCGTGGTTCGTGTTACTGACACCAACGGCAATGTTCTTCTTGAGCATACTGTCGAGGCAGGTGATATCTGGCGCATGTGCCAGACCAAGGATGCTCCGGTCCGCGACTGGGTAAAACTGGCAGTTAACCGCGCACGTGCCAGCAACACCCCGGCAGTGTTCTGGCTGGATCCTGCACGCGCCCATGATGCCCAATTGATCAAAAAGGTACAGACCTACCTGAAAGATCACGACACCGCTGGCCTGGACATCCAGATCCTCTCTCCGGTTGAGGCAACTCGCCTGTCCCTTGAGCGCATCCGTGCAGGCAAGGACACGATTTCCGTTACCGGTAACGTGTTGCGTGACTACCTGACCGACCTGTTCCCCATCATGGAGCTTGGTACCAGTGCCAAGATGCTGTCCATCGTTCCGCTCATGAACGGTGGCGGTCTGTTCGAGACTGGCGCGGGCGGCTCTGCACCCAAGCACGTTCAGCAGTTCGTACAGGAAAACCATCTCCGTTGGGACTCTCTAGGTGAGTTCCTGGCGCTCTCCGAATCGCTGGATCACTACGGCCATGCGACCAATAATGCCAAGGCCCGCCTGTTCGCTAAGACACTGGACCAAGCCAACGGTAAGTTCCTGGACAGCAACAAGTCACCTTCACGCAAGGTAGGCGAACTGGACAACCGTGGCAGCCACTTCTACCTAGCCCTTTACTGGGCTCAGGCACTGGCTGAGCAAACCGAGGATGGCGAACTGCAGGCGAAGTTTTCCAAGCTGGCCAAGCAGCTTGCCGACAATGAAGCCAAGATCGTTGCCGAATTGAACGAAGTACAGGGCAAGCCTGTGGATATTGGTGGCTATTACCACCCGAACGCAGAACTTGCCAGCAAGGCAATGCGTCCAAGCGCGACCCTTAACGAAGCCCTGGCCACGCTGTCCTAATATGACACGCTAGTGCTTACAGAACCCCGGCCCAGTGCCGGGGTTCTGCTTTCAGCCTTTACCTCTATGCTTCACTGAAAACAGGGCCTCTTATGAAATGGGAACCCCATATCACCGTCGCAACCGTTATTGAAGATCAGGGACGTTTTCTGTTTACCGAAGAACTGATTGATGGCCAGCCACGCCTCAATCAGCCGGCCGGGCACCTTGAGGCCAATGAAAGCCTGCTTGACGCCGCCCGTAGAGAAACCCTCGAAGAAACCGGTTGGGAAGTTGAGCTTACAGGTGTCACAGGCATTTACTTGTATACCGCTCCTAGCAATGGTGTGACCTACCAGCGCGTCTGCTTTTCAGCGCGTCCGCTTCGCCACCTACCCGAGCACCCACTCGACGAGGGCATTATCGGCCCTAAATGGATGACCCGGGAGGAACTGGTTGCAAATGAGACCTCCTGGCGCAGTGAATTGGTCCTGCGCTGCGTTGATGATTATCTCAGCACTGGCTCCTTCCCCCTGGAAGTGATCCGTCTCTAGGTCGCCGTGCCCTGCCTTACCCTGTTAAACTGTGCTTTTTCCTGAATACTTCTGCATATGCATACGCCCTCTTCAACACGCGTCATTGTCGGCATGTCAGGCGGAGTGGACTCCTCTGTTTCAGCGCTGCTCCTGAAGGAACAGGGATACCAGGTCGAAGGCCTCTTCATGAAAAACTGGGAAGAGGATGACGGCACTGAATACTGTACAGCCAAAGAAGACCTAGCTGACGCCCAGGCAGTGTGCGACCGGCTTGGTATCAAGCTGCACACGGCCAACTTCGCAGCCGAATATTGGGATAACGTCTTCGAACACTTCCTGGAAGAGTACAAGGCAGGCCGAACGCCCAATCCAGACATCCTGTGTAACCGGGAAATTAAGTTCAAGGCATTTCTTGACTACGCCTTGATGCTGGGGGGCGATCTTATCGCCACGGGTCATTATGTTCGCCGTCGGGACGAAAACGACCAGACCCAGCTACTAAAAGGCCTGGATCCCAACAAGGACCAGAGCTATTTCCTCCACGCGGTGGGTGGCGAACAGCTGGCCAAGACATTGTTCCCCGTAGGCGAACTGGAAAAGCCCGAAGTTCGCGCGATTGCCGAAAAATACGGACTGGCCACAGCACGAAAAAAAGACTCTACCGGTATCTGCTTTATCGGCGAGCGCCGCTTTGCCGATTTCCTCAAGCAGTACCTGCCCGCTCAGCCCGGCAATATCGAAACCACCGAAGGCAAGATCATCGGCAAACATCATGGACTGATGTATCACACCATTGGCCAGCGGCAGGGGCTGGGCATCGGTGGCATGAAGGATTCCGGAGATGACCCGTGGTACGTCCTGAGCAAAGACCTGAAGCGTAACGTTCTGATCGTTGGTCAGGGTAACGAACACCCCTGGCTGTATTCTCAAGCGTTGACCGTCAACACTATTTACTGGGTCAACCCGGTCGATTTGACGTCCCCTCTCAAGCTGAAAGCCAAAGTACGGTATCGCCAGCAGGATCAGGCCTGCCGCCTTGAAAGAGCAGCCACCGGTTATCGTGCTGTCTTTGAAGTGCCACAAAGGGCTGTCACCCCAGGTCAATCTGTTGTTTTCTATGATGGAGAGATTTGCCTGGGTGGTGGTGTTATCGAAGACGCTGAGCCTGCATATAGGGAGAGCCCTGCAGCATGACGTCGATACATGAGCAACTGGTAGCACTGGGTGCCGTCTTCGAGGCCGCGTTTCTGGTCGATCGCCTGGCCAAGACGGGACAGATCAGCGAGGCGCCACTGGCCTGCATGTTGGGCAGCCTGCTGGCTACAAACCCACAAACCACACTTGAGGTCTATGGCGGAGACAGTATCGACCTGCGCGATGGCATGAGGGCGTTGTCCAGCGCCTTGGAGCGCAACCCCTCAAGCCTGCAGCGAGAGCCTCTTAAATACGCCTTGTCGATGATTGCTCTGGAACGACGGCTAGACCGGCGCGAAGATATGCTGGAACTGATTGGCAAGCGCCTTGATCAGGTGCAGCAGCAGGTTCAACACTTTGGTTTGACGCATGAAAACGTCATTGCCAGCTTTGGCAGTATCTATGAAGACACACTGAGTACATTTCGCCAGCGTATTCAGGTGCATGGCGAGATGCGTTACCTACAGATACCAGCCAACGCCGCCAAGGTTAGAGCATTGCTATTGGCCGGCATTCGTTCTGCCCGTCTCTGGCGACAACTCGGCGGACACCGCTGGCAGATGGTCTTTAGTCGACGCAAGATGCTTGATGAGCTCTATCCTCTCCTAAACAGCTGATCAGCCATCTCGCTCGCGCTCAGCCAAACATGGCGCTTTGGTGTATGCTATCGCGCCTTTTTCCTCTCATTGACTGTCGAGAATGCCCCATGCAGCTTTCCTCGCTTACCGCGGTTTCGCCTATTGACGGCCGCTATGCCAGCAAAACCCAAGCCCTGCGCCCGATTTTCAGCGAATACGGTCTGATCCGTTTCCGCGCCATGGTTGAAGTTCGCTGGCTCCAGCGTCTGGCCTCGCATGATGCCATCCCCGAAGTAGCGCCCTTCTCCACGCAGGCCAATGAGATTCTGGAAAAGCTGGTAACCAGTTTTAGCCTGGAGCAGGCAGAGCGGGTAAAGGAAATCGAGCGCACGACCAACCACGACGTCAAGGCTATCGAGTATCTGCTGAAAGAGCACGCTGCAGCACTGCCTGAGCTCAATGCCGTCAGCGAATTCATCCACTTCGCCTGCACATCAGAAGATATCAATAACCTTTCTCATGCACTCATGCTTCGCGAAGGTCGTGATACCGTTCTATTGCCACTGATGCGTAACATCGCGGGCGCCATCCGCGAGCTGGCGCACCGTTTTGCCGACGTCCCGATGCTGTCGCGCACTCACGGACAGCCAGCCTCCCCTACTACACTGGGTAAGGAACTGGCCAACGTGGTGTATCGCCTGGATCGCCAGATCAAGCAGATTGCTGGTATCGAGCTGCTTGGCAAGATCAACGGCGCCGTAGGTAACTACAACGCACACCTGTCGGCCTATTCCCAAATCAATTGGGAGACGAACGCACAAGCCTTCGTCGAGAATGACCTGGGTCTTACCTGGAACCCCTACACTACACAAATCGAGCCGCATGACTATATTGCGGAACTGTTCGATGCCATTGCTCGCTTCAACACCATCCTGATCGATTTTGATCGGGATATCTGGGGCTATATTTCGCTAGGCTACTTCAAACAGAAAACCGTTGCGGGCGAAATCGGTTCTTCGACCATGCCACATAAGGTCAATCCGATCGACTTCGAGAACTCCGAAGGCAACCTTGGTATTGCCAATGCACTTCTGCAGCACCTTGCCAGCAAGTTGCCTATCTCTCGCTGGCAGCGCGACCTGACCGACTCGACGGTGCTTCGTAATCTGGGTGTCGGCTTCGCCCATAGTGTTATTGCCTATGAAGCCACGCTCAAGGGCATCAGCAAGCTGGAGCTGAATGCGCAGCGTATCGCTGACGATCTGGACAACTGCTGGGAAGTCTTGGCCGAGCCGGTTCAAACCGTCATGCGTCGTTACGGCGTAGCTAATCCGTATGAAAAGCTCAAGGAATTGACCCGCGGCAAAGGCATCAGCGCCGAAGCCCTGCAAACTTTTATTGAAGGGTTGGACATTCCTGCAGAGGCCAAGGCAGAACTCAAGGCGCTGACGCCTGCCAACTATATTGGTAATGCTATAGAGCAAGCCAAGCGTATTTGAATACCGAGCCTATTCTTATGCCCGGCTGCGCCGGGCTTTTTTATTTCAGAGACAGACATGAACGCAGACACTCCTTTGCAACTGTTGGGCGGCCTGACGGCTCGAGAATTCCTGCGCGACTATTGGCAGCGCAAACCCCTGTTGATCCGTCAGGCCATCCCGGATTTCGAAACACCGCTATCTCCTAACGAACTGGCTGGCCTCGCCCTTGAGGAAGAAGTTGAATCACGCATCATCGCGCCCGAAGAACAAGGCCTATGGCAGCTACGCCAAGGTCCCTTCAAGGAAGAAGACTTTTCTACCCTGCCTGAGCGCGAGTGGACACTGCTCGTTCAAGCGGTTGACCAGTTCGTTCCTGAAGTAGCCGAATTGGTCGAGCCATTCAAATTCCTGCCAAGCTGGCGCATCGACGACGTCATGATCAGCTATGCAGCACCAGGCGGCGGCGTTGGTCCCCACTACGACAACTACGATGTATTCCTTTTGCAAGGTTATGGTCGACGTCGCTGGAAGATCGGTCAGCGTTGCACCAGTGAAAGTCCTTTACAGGACAACCCGGATATCAAGATCCTGGCGGAATTTGAGCAGACCGATGAATGGGTGTTGGAACCCGGCGACATGTTGTATCTACCCCCTCAGCTTGCCCATGATGGCATTGCCGAGGATGAGTGCATGACCTATTCGATAGGTTTTCGCGCACCCAGTACCTCAGAGGTCTTGACGCACTTCACCGACTTTTTGACTCAGTTCATCCCAGAAGAAGAGCGCTATAGTGATGCAGGCACTGAACCTGTGCAGGCAACAGACTCTGGCCAGATCAAGCAAGACGCTGTAGATCGCCTTAAAGCCCTTATACAAGAACACATCAATGATGAGCGGATGCTATTGGCCTGGTTTGGCCAATACATGACCGAGCCGCGCTACCCTGAGCTGATCAGCGGCGAGTCTCTTCTAGAAGGTGATCTGGTCCAAGCTCTGGAAGATGGTGCCTGCCTTATACGCAACCCCAGCGCACGACTGGCCTGGTCACAAATGGGCAACGATGTGATGATTTTCGCGAGCGGTCAAAGCAGATTACTTTCCGGCCACCTTCAACCCTTGCTTGCACTGGTATGCTCAGCTGACGCATTGCATCAAGAAAACCTGGGCAACTGGCTAGAGGATGAAGCCGGCCGGGAACTGATACGCGAACTCATTGAACAAGGCAGCCTGGTATTTGCTGATGAGTGATCTCTCTATCCGCGTCGCAGACTGGAAGCGTGACAACGAGGCCCTGAGACATATACGAGAAACCGTATTTATCCAAGAGCAGGCTGTACCGCCAGAAATGGAATGGGACTCGGAAGATGAGCATGCCATACACTTTCTGGCTCAAGAGGGTCTTTATCCAGTAGGCACTGCTCGCCTACTGGAGGATGGCCGCATAGGTCGCGTTGCGGTTTTACGCGATTGGCGCGGCCTCAATGTTGGCTCAACCATCATGCATGCAGTGATATCCGAGGCCGAGCGACGCGGATTACACCGTCAGGTTTTAAGCGCACAAATCCAGGCCATTCCGTTTTATCAGCGCCTGGGGTTTACTGTCACCGGTGATGAATATCTGGAGGCGGGTATCGCCCATGTCGACATGACCAGACACTCTACGCTGGAGCAAACAGAGGCCGTAGCAGCCGATGAAAAGCGTGAGATGCGCTTCGAGACTCCTGATGATGCTGCTCTCCATATCGTTGAATTGCTTTCCCAGGCACGACGCAGCATCTGTATCTATAGTCCAGACTTTGAACCACAACTCTACAACCGCAGCGATGTAGAGCACGCCATTACACGTTTTTTACTGGCGCACCCTCGCAATCGCCTGCGTGTACTGCTCAAGGACTCAGGCCAAGCTGTACGTCAGAGCCATCGACTCATCAATCTGGCACGACGCCTGACCAGTAACTTTTTAATTCGCAGGCGCTCGCCTGATTATCCGGCAGACGACACCGCTTACGTACTGATAGACGATCAGGGCCTGGTGATTCGCAACAACCCACAGCTATATACCGGTACGGCCTATTACAACGCGAGAGCCACTGTTCGCTTGCAACAGAGCCGATTCGACAGCATCTGGCAAACCAGCCAATCGGACCCTAACGTGAGAAGCATGGTGTTATGAAGCCCTATCGCGCATACTTGGCCTTATTTCTGTCCATGCTGATGACTGCTTTCGCAGCACAGGCGGCACCTCGTACTGAAGTGATTCCCCTTAATTACAGAACCGCCGATGAACTGCTGCCTATCGTGCAATCCACTTTGGGCTCAGAAGGCAAAGTCAGTACCTATGGCAATCAACTCATCGTTAATGCTGAGTCAAACAAAATCACTGAAATCAAAAGCCTGTTATCTCAATTGGATACAGAGCCGCATCGCCTTTTGATTACTGTCGATACACGCGATGCAGATGAGGGCGATGAGCAGGGTTATTCGGTTAACGGACGACTGGGTAATCATCCAGACACGCAGGTTCGCATCATCAGTAACAGCACCGGCACACAGCAAGACGGCACACAGCAGGTACAGGCAACGGAAGGCTCCCCTGCCTTGGTCAAGATTGGTCAAAGCGTGCCTATTTCCACCACTGAAATCGACCCTTACGGTCGCCCTTATACTCGTACTGAG
This sequence comes from Pseudomonas sp. MAG002Y, assembly GCF_019400845.1. Lineage (NCBI taxonomy): Bacteria > Pseudomonadati > Pseudomonadota > Gammaproteobacteria > Pseudomonadales > Pseudomonadaceae > Pseudomonas > Pseudomonas sp. MAG002Y. The sequence goes on from NZ_WOEJ01000007.1 coordinate 57,089, forward strand.
TATCGCGATCTCAACCGTGGCTTTTACGTTACTGCCAGCCTTACAGGCAATCTTGTACATTTGACAATAGATGGCGGCAACAACAGCCTGGACAGAAATCAGCCCAACACTATCAATACTCAATCCACCAGCACCCGCGTCAGCGGCCGGCTAGGTGAATGGATTACGCTGAGCGGTTTTTCACAGAATGCTTCACGCTCTGAAGATGGAATTCTGTATGAATATTCAACCCGGGGCAGTCAGGATACCCAACTCAGGGTCAAGGTGGACCTTCTCGACTAAAAACACCCTGGCGTATAAACCTTCAAGACGCACATATCTCACTAGCGTCCATGCACTGACTGCACTTCACAACACGCTTCATCTGTCGTATTCGAATCCAGGTGATATCAATAAGATATTACCTGGACCCTTTATATTAAAACGCTAAACTTACGCAGCTTATTTATAAAGAACAATACTTCTAGCAATTGGGAGTGAGCCTGCTACGCTAATAACAAGAGCGATTTGCACGTATAAAACCAACTAAATCACTCAATTATTAGAGCGTCCAAATAGCGAATTTAGTTGAGAATAAATCTTAATAAACAAAGATTTAATCCACTTTACTTGAATGCGATTGACGGAAATCATTTAAACAAATCTTTTTTCGTCAAAAATTTTACACACGCGTTATTCAGGAATAGAATTCCACCGCCGCTTGCGACGTCATGTCGCAGGATGAGGCAGGATTTTCACTAGCAAAAACGATAAGGACCATGAGCATGCCTGATACGACCGGTCTTCTAGCTCACAATTGGAGCTTTGCGATTTTCCTTTTGGGTGTAGTCGGTCTTATAGGATTCATGCTCGGCGTTTCCAGCCTGCTAGGCAGCCGTGCTGTTGGCCGTAGTAAAAACGATCCCTTCGAGTCGGGTATCGTTCCTACCGGTGGAGCGCGACTGCGCCTCTCCGCTAAATTCTATCTGGTCGCGATGCTGTTCGTGATCTTTGACGTCGAAGCGCTCTTTCTCTTCGCATGGTCCGTATCCGTCCGTGAATCAGGATGGGCTGGATTCATCGAAGTTACAGTTTTCATAGCAATTCTGTTGGCGGGTCTTGTTTACCTATGGCGGATCGGGGCGCTCGACTGGGCTCCTGAAGGCCGCCGTAAGCGGCAGGCGAAGCTAAAACAATGAGGCTTTGGCGATGCAATACAAACTTACCAGGATCGATCCCGATGCGGTCGTAGAACGCTATCCGGCCGGGACACGGGAAACCGTTTCCGATCCGACTGAAGGGCAAGTCCATAAGAACATCTTTATGGGCAAGCTCGATGACGTCCTGCACAACACCGTCAACTGGGGGCGTAAGAACTCCCTCTGGCCTTACAACTTCGGTCTCTCGTGCTGCTATGTGGAAATGACCACAGCGTTTACCGCGCCGCACGATATCGCCCGCTTTGGTGCTGAAGTTATCCGGGCCTCACCGCGCCAGGCGGATTTCATGGTGGTGGCAGGTACCTGCTTTATAAAGATGGCTCCGGTCATTCAGCGTCTGTACGAACAGATGCTCGAACCCAAGTGGGTCATCTCAATGGGCGCCTGCGCTAATTCTGGTGGTATGTACGACGTGTACTCGGTAGTCCAAGGCGTGGACAAGTTCCTGCCTGTAGACGTCTATATTCCGGGCTGCCCTCCTCGCCCCGAGGCATTCCTCCAAGGCTTGATGCTCTTGCAGGACTCGATTGGCGAAGAGCGTCGTCCACTCTCATGGGTTGTTGGTGAGCAAGGTATTTATCGTGCCGAGATGCCAGCCCAACGAGAGCAGCGACGCGAACAGCGTATTCAGGTAACCAACCTGCGCAGCCCCGACGAAGTGTGAGCCCTCAGGCTCACACGTGACGTTGACCGATAGCGACGGATAATCATGACTGCAGACACTGTTCTGTCCGCACCCCTGCACGCTGCCCAAGATGAAGGCGTGGTGGGTGAACTCAAGGCACGCTTTAGCGCGGATGCGCTAACTATTCAAACTACTCGTACGGGCATGCCCGTAGTGTGGGTGCCCCGTGAAAAGCTTAAAGAAGTACTGACCTACCTGCGTAACCTGCCGCGTCCGTACGTCATGCTGTACGACCTGCACGGCATGGATGAACGGCTGCGTACCCAGCGCCGCGGCCTGCCGCCGGCCGACTTCACTGTGTTCTATCAGTTGATGTCCATCGAGCGGAATAGCGATGTGATGATCAAGGTCGCGCTGTCGATGAACGACCTGACCTTGCCCACCGTGACTGATATCTGGCCGAACGCTAACTGGTACGAGCGTGAAGTCTGGGACATGTTCGGCATCCGGTTCGACGGCCATCCCCTGCTCAAGCGGATGCTGATGCCTGACAGCTGGCAAGGCCACCCGCTGCGCAAGGACTATCCAGCCCGCGCGACGGAATTCGACCCCTACGCCCTGAACGCGGCGAAGCAGGATCTGGAGCAGGAAACCCTACGCTTCAAGCCTGAAGAATGGGGCATGAAGCAGCAGAGCGACACGTCTGACTTCATGTTCCTGAACCTGGGTCCGAACCACCCGTCCGCCCACGGTGCCTTCCGTATCATTCTTCAGCTGGACGGCGAAGAAATTGTCGACTGCGTTCCCGAGATCGGCTATCACCACCGCGCAGCCGAGAAAACTGGCGAACGTCAATCCTGGCACAGTTACATTCCTTATACCGACCGGGTTGACTACCTGGGCGGTGTCATGAACAACCTCCCCTACGTACTGGCTGTTGAAAAGCTTGCCGGAATTACAGTCCCTGCACGGGTTGAGGTGATTCGAATCATGATGTGTGAATACTTCCGCATCATGAGTCATCTCCTGTTCCTGGGTACCTATATTCAGGACGTGGGCGCCATGACACCGGTCTTCTTCGCCTTTACGGATCGTCAGCGCGCCTACAAGGTGGTAGAAGCCATTACCGGCTTCCGGATGCACCCGGCATGGTTCCGTATTGGCGGTGTGGCCCATGACCTGCCTCGAGGATGGGACAAGCTGGTCAAGGAGTTCGTTGACTGGCTACCCAAGCGTCTGGATGAATACGAAAAATCAGCCATTCGGAACAGCATCCTAAAAGGTCGTACCGTAGGTGTAGCCCATTACAACACTGAAGAAGCGTTGCGTTGGGGCGTAACCGGCCCGAATTTGAGAGCCACCGGCCTGAACTTCGACATGCGCAAGGCACGGCCTTATTCGGGTTATCAGAACTTCGAATTCGAAGTGCCTATCGCGCACAACGGCGATGCCTATGATCGTTGCCTGGTCCGTATCGAAGAGATGCGTCAGAGCTTGCGGATTATCGATCAGTGTCTGAAGAACATGCCTGAAGGCCCCTTCAAGGCAGACCATCCGCTGACGACGCCGCCGCCTAAAGAGCGCACGCTGCAACACATCGAGACCCTGATCACTCACTTCCTGCAAGTTTCCTGGGGACCGGTCATGCCGGCCAACGAATCCATGCAGATAATCGAGGCGACCAAAGGGTTGAACAGTTATTACCTGACGAGCGATGGCAGCACCATGAGCTACCGGACTCGCATTCGTACGCCCAGCTTCCCGCATCTGCAACAGATCCCCTCGGTGATCCGAGGCAGCATGGTGGCGGACCTGATCGCCTACCTGGGCAGTATCGATTTCGTCATGGCCGATGTGGACCGCTGATCATGAGTACACTGATTCAAACTGATCGTTTCGAGCTGAGTGAAACCGAACGCTCTGCCATCGAACATGAAATGCATCACTACGAGGATGCCCGTGCGGCATCTATCGAAGCACTGAAAATCGTTCAAACGGAACGTGGCTGGGTCCCGGATGGCGCTATCTATGCCATCGGTGAAATCCTCGGCATTCCTGCAAGCGATGTGGAAGGCGTAGCTACCTTCTATAGCCAGATTTTTCGTCAGCCCGTCGGCCGTCATATCATCCGCGTCTGCGACAGCATGGTCTGCTATATCGGTGGCCATGAATCCGTACTGGGACAAATCCAGGAGCAATTAGGTATCGGCCTGGGCCAGACGACCGCTGATGGTCGCTTTACCCTGCTCCCGACATGCTGCCTTGGCAACTGCGACAAAGCCCCCGCCCTGATGATCGATGAGGACACTTACGGCAATATCCAGCCGTCCGGTGTCGCCAAATTGCTGGAGGGTTATGTATGACGCTTACCTCCGTGGGTCCTGCGAACAAAATCGCTCGTACACCCGAAACTCATCCGCTTACCTGGCGTCTGCGTGACGATGCCGCGCCGGTCTGGCTTGAGGAATATACGTCCAAAGACGGCTATAGCGCTGCGCGCAAGGCGCTGGCTGACATGGCATCTACGGATATCGTTCAGACTGTCAAGGACTCGGGCCTCAAGGGCCGCGGTGGTGCGGGTTTCCCGACCGGCGTCAAATGGGGCCTGATGCCTGCTGACGAAAGCCTGAACATTCGTTATCTGCTGTGCAACGCTGACGAAATGGAGCCTAACACCTGGAAGGACCGCCTGCTCATGGAGCAGCTGCCGCACCTCTTGGTAGAAGGCATGATCATCAGCGCACGGGCCTTGAAGGCCTACCGCGGTTATATCTTTCTTCGTGGTGAGTATGTCGATGCCGCACGCAACCTGAATCGCGCCATCGAGGAAGCCAAGGCCGCCGGCTACCTTGGCAAAAACATCTTTGGCAGTGGCTTTGACTTCGAGCTGTTTGTTCACACTGGTGCGGGCCGCTACATCTGCGGTGAAGAAACCGCCCTGATCAATTCGCTTGAAGGCCGCCGGGCCAACCCACGTTCCAAACCGCCTTTCCCTGCTGCTGTTGGCGTCTGGGGCAAGCCGACTTGCGTAAATAATGTCGAAACCCTGTGCAACGTGCCAGCCATCGTCGCCAATGGCGTCGATTGGTACAAATCATTGGCGCGCGAGGGAAGCGAAGACATGGGTACAAAACTCATGGGCTTCTCCGGCAAGGTCAAGAATCCCGGGGTGTGGGAGTTGCCGTTTGGCATACCCGCTCAAGAGCTATTCGAAGACTATGCTGGCGGTATGCGCGAAGGCTATACCCTGAAGGCCTGGCAGCCAGGTGGTGCAGGCACAGGCTTTCTGCTGCCGGAGCATCTTTCGGCACCTATGTTTGCTGGCGGTATCGCCAAAGTGGGTACCCGTATGGGGACCGGCCTCGCCATGGCGGTAGACCATACCGTTAATATGGTTTCGCTGCTGCGCAACATGGAAGAGTTCTTTGCCCGTGAGTCCTGTGGCTGGTGTACGCCCTGCCGCGACGGTCTGCCATGGAGCGTCAAGCTCTTGCGCGCGCTGGAAAAAGGCGAAGGTCAAAGCGGCGATATCGAGACGCTACTGCAGCTATGCACCTTCCTTGGCCCAGGCAAAACGTTCTGTGCTCATGCCCCTGGTGCGGTCGAGCCACTGGCCAGCGCAATCAAGTATTTCCGCAGCGAATTCGAGGCGGGCGTGAATAAGGCTCCCAGCGAGCCCCAGCCTTCCGTTGTAGAAACAGTCATTTGATTTGTGTGCCGGCTCGCTGAGCTGGCCACTGTCGCCGCCTGAACGCATGTGTAAAGACGGCGACACCGTGATTCCAATAGCCACGCCGCGGTAAGGCTGTGGAAAGGCTCAAGCCTTTCCAGGTCCCCCGGCAAACGAAGACTGAAGAACCATGGCCACTATCCACGTAGACGGCAAAGAGTACGAAGTCGACGGTGCGGACAACCTCCTGGAGGCTTGCCTGTCCCTCGGTCTCGATATTCCCTATTTCTGCTGGCACCCGGCGCTCGGTAGCGTCGGTGCCTGCCGACAGTGTGCGGTCAAGCAGTTTGCTGATGAGAACGACACCCGTGGTCGCCTCGTCATGTCCTGCATGACGCCTTCGACGGACAAGACCTATATATCCATTGATGACCAGGAAGCCAAAGACTTTCGCAGTAGTGTCATTGAATGGCTGATGACCAACCATCCGCACGACTGCCCGGTTTGTGAGGAAGGCGGTCATTGCCACTTGCAAGACATGACCGTGATGACAGGCCATAACAAGCGCCGTTATCGCTTCACCAAGCGCACCCACCAGAACCAGGACCTGGGCCCGTTCATTTCCCATGAGATGAACCGCTGTATCGCCTGCTACCGCTGCGTGCGCTATTACAAGGATTACGCGGGCGGCACTGATCTGGGCGTTTATGGCGCCCATGACAATGTGTATTTTGGCCGCGTTGAGGAAGGCACACTGGAAAGCGAGTTTTCCGGAAACCTGACTGAAGTCTGCCCAACAGGTGTGTTTACCGACAAGACCCACTCCGAGCGCTACAACCGCAAGTGGGACATGCAGTTTGCACCAAGCATCTGTCATGGCTGCTCGTCTGGTTGCAACATCAGCCCCGGTGAGCGCTATGGCGAGCTTCGTCGTATCGAGAACCGTTACAACGGCTCGGTTAATCATTATTTCCTGTGCGACCGTGGCCGCTTCGGGTATGGCTATGTGAACCGCAAGGATCGCCCTCGCCAGGCGCTGCTGCGTAACGGCTCGCTCAACGCAGGGGTAGATGCTGCACTGGATAAGGCTGCCGAGCTATTGCGTGGGCGTAGGGTAATCGGTATCGGCTCTCCCCGTGCCAGCCTGGAAAGCAACTATGCACTACGTGAACTGGTAGGTGCAGAAAACTATTACAGCGGCATGGCCAAGCATGAGCTTGAACATGTTCGTCTTGTACTGGATGTCTTGCGTAACAGCCCTCTTCCTGTCCCCACCATCCGCGACATTGAGCACCATGACGCTGTGCTGGTGCTAGGCGAAGACCTGACCCAGACCGCAGCCCGTGTCGCCCTGGCAGTCCGTCAGGCAGCCAAAGGCAAGGCAACCGATATTGCAGCGGCAGCTCGTATTCCTGAGTGGCACAAGGCGGCTGTCCAGACCATCGGGCAGTCCAGCAAAAACCCCGTGTTTCTGGCCAGCCTGGCTGAGACACGTCTGGATGACATCGCTGCGCAGACTATCCACGGTGCGCCGGAAGATCTGGCTCGCTTCGGCTTTGCACTGGCCAACGCTCTCGACGCTTCCGCTCCGGCAGTAGAAGGTCTGAGCGATGAAGTAGCGCAGCAGGTCAAGTTGGTGGCCGACACCCTGCTCAATGCCAAGCGTCCGCTCATTATCTCGGGTACTTCACTGGGATCACGCGCGCTGATCGAGGCTGCTGCCAACATTGCCAAGGCACTGGCGCTGAAGGAAAAGAACGGCTCGCTGAGCCTTGTCGTTCCCGAAGCCAACAGCATGGGCCTGGCCATTTTTGGCGGCGAGTCGGTAGATGATGCGTTCGACGCGCTGACAGCGGGTAAAGCCGACGCGCTGGTCGTGCTGGAAAACGACCTGTTCCGTCGCGCCGACTCTGCACGCGTAGAAGAAGCACTCAAGGCAGCCAAAACGTTGATCGTACTGGACCATCAGCGTACAGCTACGGCAGAGCGTGCCGACCTGATCCTGCCAGCCGCAAGCTTTGCGGAAGGTGATGGCACCCTGGTAAGCCAGGAGGGCCGTGCCCAGCGCTTCTTCCAGGTGTACGAGCCTACTTATTACGATCCGAGTAGCCTGATTCGTGAAGGCTGGCGTTGGCTACATGCACTGCACAGCACCTTGCAGGGCAAGGCCGTGGACTGGACGCAGCTGGACCAGGTTACCGAGGCGTGTGCAGCAAGTCATCCGAGCCTGGCTGGCATTCGGGATGCAGCGCCCAGCGCATCCTTCCGTATCAAGGGCCAGAAGCTTTCCCGTGAGCCTCACCGTTACAGCGGTCGTACTGCAATGCGCGCCAATATCAGCGTTCACGAGCCGCGTACGCCACAGGATATAGACTCTGCCTTCGCCTTCTCCATGGAAGGCTATTACGGCAGCGCCGAACCCCGTCAGCAGATCGCATTTGCCTGGTCTCCTGGCTGGAACTCGCCGCAAGCCTGGAACAAGTTCCAGGACGAGGTAGGCGGACATCTGCGTGCGGGCGATCCTGGTATTCGTCTGATCGAGTCTTCTGGCGATCGCCTGAGCTGGTTCAACGCCATTCCGGCAGCCTATTCCGCTCAGGCGAACCAGTGGAAAGCCGTACCGATCCATCATTTGTTCGGCAGCGAAGAGACCTCGGCTCGCTCGGAGACTTTCCAGGAGCGTATCCCCGAAGTTTACGTCGCGCTTGCAAAAGCTGATGCAGACCGTCTGGGCGTCAATCCTGGTGCCAAGGTCAGCGTTACGGTTGCTGGTCAGGCGCTGAGCCTGCCGCTGATGGTCAAACCTGGTCTGACTGCTGGCTTGATCGGCTTGCCGGTGGGGTTTGAAGGCATCCCAGCCCGCCTGGCGGGTCTTACCATCGATCGCGTCCAGGAGGCTGCGCAATGAGTTGGTTAACCCCTTCCGTCATCGCCATTATCCTGGCCGTCGTGAAGGCCATCGTGATCCTGTTGGCCGTCGTTATCTGCGGCGCGCTGCTTAGCTGGGTCGAGCGCCGTCTGCTTGGCCTCTGGCAGGATCGTCACGGGCCAAACCGTGTCGGTCCTTTCGGTGCCTTCCAGCTGGGCGCCGACATGATCAAGATGTTCTTCAAGGAAGACTGGACGCCACCGTTCGCGGACAAGATGACGTTCATGCTGGCACCCGTCATTGCGATGAGCGCCTTGCTGATCGCGTTTGCCGTGGTACCGATCACACCTACCTGGGGTGTGGCGGACCTGAACATTGGTCTTCTGTTCTTCTTTGCGATGGCTGGCCTTGCAGTCTATGCAGTGCTGTTCGCAGGCTGGTCGAGCAACAACAAGTTCGCCTTGCTGGGTAGCATGCGCGCTTCAGCCCAAACCGTCTCCTACGAGGTATTCATGGGGCTTTCGCTCATGGGCGTCGTCGCGGTGACCGGCTCTTTCAACATGCGAGATATCGTCGAAGCGCAGCATCAGGGCTTGTGGTTCATCATCCCTCAATTTTTCGGCTTTTGTACCTTCCTGATCGCAGGCGTTGCGGTGACTCACCGCCACCCCTTTGACCAGCCGGAGGCAGAGCAGGAGCTGGCAGATGGTTACCACGTTGAATATGCCGGCATGAAGTGGGGCATGTTCTTCGTAGGCGAATACATTGGCATCGTGCTGGTGTCTGCCCTGCTCGTCACGCTGTTCTTTGGTGGCTGGCATGGTCCGCTGTTGCCACCCTTCATCTGGTTCGCCCTGAAGACTGCGTTCTTCATCATGCTGTTCATTTTGCTGCGTGCGTCTATCCCACGTCCGCGCTATGACCAGGTGATGGCGTTCAGCTGGAAGGTGTGTCTGCCGCTGACCCTGATCAATCTGCTCGTTACCGGTGCGGTGGTTTTGTATAACGCCACCCCGGCCGTGGTTCACTGAGGAGAGCCGCCATGTTCAAAGAAATAGTCAATGTCGTGCATGGCACATGGACTCAGCTACGAAGCGTGCTGATGATCTTTTCCCATGCCTTTAGAAAGCGCGACACCCTGCAGTACCCCGAGGAGCCGGTTTATCTGCCACCTCGTTATCGAGGCCGGATTGTCCTGACCCGTGATCCCGATGGGCAGGAGCGCTGCGTGGCGTGCAACCTGTGTGCGGTAGCGTGCCCGGTAGGCTGTATTTCCCTGCAAAAAACCGAAGCAGAAGACGGTCGCTGGTATCCGGAGTTCTTCCGTATCAACTTCTCCCGCTGCATTTTCTGCGGCATGTGTGAAGAGGCTTGTCCTACCACCGCTATCCAGCTGACACCGGACTTTGAGATGTGCGAGTACGAGCGTCAGAACCTGGTGTACGAGAAGGAGCATCTGCTCATCTCCGGACCCGGCAAGTACCCGGACTACAACTTCTATCGCGTCGCCGGTATGTCCATTGCGGGCAAACCCAAGGGTGCTGCGAAGAACGAGGCCGAGCCAATCAACGTCAAGAGCCTGCTGCCGTAAGGACGGAAAGATGGAATTTGCTTTCTATTTCGCTGCCGGTGTCGCCGTACTGGCCACGTTCAGGGTGATTACCAACCGTAATCCGGTACATGCCCTGCTCTACCTCATCATCTCGCTGCTAGCGGTCTCGATGACCTTCTTCAGCCTTGGCGCTCCATTCGCCGGTGCGCTTGAGGTCATCGTATACGCTGGCGCCATCATGGTGCTGTTCGTATTCGTCGTGATGATGCTCAACCTCGGCCCTGCCGTGGTTGAGCAGGAACGCAAGTGGTTAACGCCTGGCATCTGGGTTGGCCCTTCGATTCTTTCCATCGCGTTGCTGGTCGAGTTGCTGCTGGTGCTGGGCAGAATGCCCGGCGGTGCAAGCATCGGTCATACCACGGTTGATGCAAAAGCGGTTGGTATCAGCCTGTTCGGCCCCTATCTGCTAGCGGTCGAACTGGCGTCGATGCTGCTCCTGGCTGCGCTGGTTGCGGCCTATCACTTGGGCCGGCAACAAGACGTCAAAGGCGTCGGCGAGTAACTCGTTAAGGAATGGACCTATGAATGCGATACCTCTGGAACATGGTCTGGCACTTGCCGGCGCGTTGTTCGCCCTGGGTCTGGTTGGCCTGATGGTACGGCGCAACATCCTGTTCATATTGATGAGTCTGGAAATCATGATGAATGCTTCCGCCCTGGCTTTTGTGGTCGGTGGCAGCCGTTGGGGGCAACCGGATGGTCAGGTGATGTTCATTCTGGTACTGAGCCTTGCTGCTGCCGAGGCGAGTATTGGCCTGGCGATCCTGCTGCAACTGTATCGCCGTTTCCAAACCCTCGATGTCGATGCTGCCAGCGAGATGCGCGGATGAACCTGTTACCTCTTACCTTCGTCTTTCCCCTTATCGGGTTTGTGCTGCTGGCATTTTCCCGTAGCCGCTGGTCCGAAAACCTGTCTGCCCTGATTGGAGTAGGCTCGATCGGGCTATCTGCGCTTACAGCCGCCTTGGTTAGCTGGCAGTTCCTGTCCAGCCCGCCGCCTTCCGGCGCTGTCACCCAGGTGCTGTGGAACTGGATGACCGTTGATGGCTTTGCACCCAACATCGCGTTGTACCTGGATGGTCTCTCGGTAACCATGCTGTGTGTGGTCACCGGTGTAGGCTTTCTGATTCACCTGTTTGCCTCCTGGTACATGCGCGGTGAAGCAGGCTATGCACGCTTTTTTGCCTATACCAACCTGTTCGTGGCAAGCATGTTGTTCCTGGTACTGGGCGATAACCTGCTCTTCCTCTACTTTGGTTGGGAAGGTGTAGGCCTGTGCAGTTACCTGCTGATCGGGTTCTACTACAGCGAGCGTGCCAACGGTAATGCAGCACTCAAGGCCTTTATCGTGACCCGCGTGGGTGACGTGTTCATGGCCTTCGGTCTGTTCATCCTGTTCATGACACTGGGCACGCTGGATATCCAGGAACTGCTGGCTCGTGCGCCAGATGTGTTCACGATGAACGATCCACTGCTGATGCTGGCTACGCTGATGCTGCTGGGTGGTGCGGTAGGTAAATCTGCCCAGCTGCCTTTGCAAACCTGGCTGGCCGATGCGATGGCAGGCCCGACCCCAGTATCGGCGCTGATCCACGCAGCGACCATGGTGACTGCCGGCGTATACCTGATCGCCCGTTGTCATGGATTGTTCGAGCTGACGCCTTCGATTTTGCATCTAGTGGGTATCGTGGGTGCGGTTACGCTGGTTCTGGCAGGCTTTGCAGCACTGGTACAGACCGACATCAAGCGTATCCTTGCTTACTCCACCATGAGTCAGATCGGCTACATGTTCCTAGCCCTGGGTGTAGGCGCCTGGAGCGGTGCGATCTTCCACCTGATGACCCATGCGTTCTTCAAGGCGCTTCTGTTCCTTGCATCCGGCTCGGTCATCCTGGCCTGCCATCACGAGCAGAACATCTTCAAGATGGGCGGTCTGTGGAAAAAAATTCCGCTGGCCTATGCAAGCTTCCTGGTTGGTGGTTCAGCGCTGGCAGCGCTACCGCTGATTACGGCTGGCTTCTACTCAAAAGACGAGATCCTCTGGGAAGCCTTTGCCAGCGGTCATCAGAATCTGCTGATTGCAGGCCTGGTAGGTGCCTTCCTGACCTCGATCTACACCTTCCGCCTGATCTTTATCGTGTTCCACGGTGAAGCCAAGACTGAGGCCCATGGTGGTCATGGGATCGCACATCACTTGCCACTAATCGTACTGATCGTATTGTCCACCTTTATCGGCGCCTGGATCACACCACCGCTGTCGGGTGTACTGCCTCAGTCGGCTGGCCATGCAGGTGGCGAAGCCAAGCACAGTCTGGAAATTGCCTCAGGCGCCATTGCATTGGCCGGCATCCTGTTGGCGGCCCTGCTCTTCCTGGGCAAGCGTCGCTTTGTCAGTGCACTTGCCAAGAGTGCTCCGGGTCGATTCTTTGGTACCTGGTGGTATCACGCCTGGGGCTTCGACTGGCTCTACAACTGGATCTTCGTGAAGCCTTACCTGGCGATTACCCGACTGCTGCGTAGCGATCCGATCGACAAGGCGATCCTGATTGTCCCGATCCTCGCGCGTGCCGGTAACCTCACGCTGAGCCTTACAGAGAACGGCCGCCTGCGTTGGTATGCTGCCTCCATCGTGGGTGGTGCAGTGCTGCTTCTGGCCGCACTGCTTCTGGCCTGACTTGAATCTACGAAAGGAATTGAGCCCGTCATGATTCTGCCTTGGCTAATCCTGATCCCCTTCATAGGCGGTCTGCTGTGCTGGCTGGGAGATCGCTCCGGCAATCTCCTGCCACGCTGGATTGCTTTATTAACCATGCTATTGGAGCTGGTGCTTGGCCTATGGGTCTGGTGGCACGGTGACTTCAGCTTGGCCCCCGCTCCGGGTAGCGAGCAGAACTGGACCGTTGAATTCCAGTATCCCTGGATTGAACGCTTTGGTATCAGCCTGCACTTCGCCATGGACGGCCTATCGCTGCTTATGGTGTTGCTGACTGGTCTGTTGGGTCTTTTGGCTGTTGTCTGCTCTTGGCGCGAGATCCAGAAGCATGTTGGCTTCTTCCACCTGAACCTGCTATGGATTCTAGGTGGTGTGGTTGGTGTGTTCCTGGCTGTCGACCTGTTCCTGTTCTTCTTCTTCTGGGAGATGATGCTGGTGCCGATGTATTTCCTCATCGCACTCTGGGGTCATAGCTCCGCCGACGGCAAGAAGAGCCGAATTACCGCTGCTACCAAGTTCTTCATTTTCACCCAGGCCAGCGGCTTGATCATGCTGGTGGCCATCGTGGCACTAGTGCTGGTGCACTACAGCGCAACTGGTGTGCTGACCTTTGAATATGAAGACCTGCTGAAAACGCAGATGGATCCAACGACTGAATACCTGCTGATGCTGGGCTTCTTCATTGCCTTTGCCGTGAAGCTGCCTGCCGTGCCGGTTCACTCCTGGCTCCCCGATGCACACGCGCAGGCACCGACAGCCGGCTCCGTAGACCTTGCCGGTATTCTGTTGAAAACAGCTGCTTACGGCCTTCTCCGCTTTGCCGTACCGCTGTTCCCCAACGCTTCGGCCGAGTTTGCACCCATTGCGATGTGGCTCGGGATCATCGGAATCTTCTACGGTGCGTTCCTGTCCTTCGCACAGACTGACATCAAGCGTCTTGTGGCCTATTCCAGCGTTTCGCACATGGGCTTCGTCTTAATCGGTATCTACTCCGGCAGCCAGCATGCACTGCAGGGTGTCGTGGTACAGATGATCGCCCATGGTCTTTCGGCAGCAGGCTTGTTCATTCTGTGCGGTCAGCTCTATGAGCGTCTGCATACACGCGACATGCGTGAGATGGGTGGACTCTGGGGTCGCCTCCCCTACCTGCCGGCCCTCAGCCTGTTCTTCGCTTCGGCGTCTCTGGGCCTGCCGGGTACCGGTAACTTCGTAGGCGAGTTCCTGATTTTAATGGGTGCGTTCCCGATGGTGCCGCTGACCGTTGTGATAGCTACATTCGGTCTGGTTGCGGCTTCGGTGTACTCATTGATCATGATCCACCGTGCGTACTTCGGTCCTGCGAAGTCTGAAGGGGAATTGCCGGGGCTCAATGCACGCGAGCTGTCCATGGTACTGCTTCTGGTCGGTCTGCTGATCCTCCTGGGTGTTTATCCGCAGCCCATTCTGGATACGTCGGCAGCCAGCATGAGTGGTGTACACCAGTGGCTGGGTACAGCTTTCTCTTCCATTGTTTCTGCCCGGTAGTAGCGCCATGACCTTTACAACGGAACATCTCATCGCACTTCTGCCGCTCCTCATCACCGGTCTGACCGCCGTTGTGGTGATGCTGGCGATAGCCTGGCGGCGCAACCACACCGTGATTCCGACACTGTCGGTAATCGGTTTGAACCTGGCCCTGCTGTCCATTGTGTACTCGATGCGGGTCGTCGATATCGACGTCACCAGCCTCATGCGCATGGATGGCTACACCTACTTCTATACCGCACTGATCCTGATTACCACGTTGGCATGCATGACGCTGTCGCATGCTTACATGGAGGGATACTCCAGCAATCGTGAAGAGCTTTACCTACTGCTTTTACTGTCCTGTACGGGCGGTATCGTGTTGGTAAGCTCGCAGCACCTGGCTTCGCTGTTCATTGGCCTTGAGCTGCTGTCCGTACCGGTGTATGGCCTGGTGGCCTATTCCTACTTCAATCGCCGCTCCCTTGAGGCTGGCATGAAGTATCTGGTGCTATCTGCTGCTGGCTCGGCCATTCTGCTGTTTGGCATGGCCCTGCTGTATGCACAGTCCGGCACCCTGAGTTTTAGCGGAATCGGTGCGCAGCTGACTCAGCAAGCCTCGGCCGGCCTGCTGCTGGAACTCGGTATCGGCATGATGATTGTAGGTCTGGGCTTCAAACTGTCGCTGGTACCCTTCCATTTGTGGACGCCAGATGTCTATGAAGGCGCACCGGCACCGGTGGGCGCTTACCTGGCTACTGCGAGCAAGGTTGCCGTTTTCGCTGTCGTGGTTCGTCTGTTCCAGACCATGCCGGCTGCGTTGAACGATACATGGCTGCACAACCTGATCGCTTTCATCGCCATCATCTCCATTCTGGTCGGCAACCTTTTGGCCTTGATGCAGAGCAACCTCAAGCGTCTGCTGGGCTACTCTTCCATCTCACACTTTGGATACCTGCTCGTAGCCCTCGCTGCCAGCAATGGTATTGCGGTAGAGGCGATTGGGGTGTACTTGGCGACTTATGTCGTTACCAGCCTGGGAGCCTTTGGCGTGATCGTGCTTATGTCCAGCCCAAGCAATGGCACACGTGATGCCGATGCGCTGTTTGAGTACCGCGGACTGTTCTGGAGACGCCCGTATCTGACCGCCGTTCTAACAGTGATGATGCTGTCGCTTGCAGGTATTCCGCTGACGGCGGGCTTTATCGGCAAGTTCTACATTATTACGGTGGGTGTCGAGTCCCATCTGTGGTGGCAGACCGCGGCGGTCGTTATTGGTAGCGCCATCGGCCTGTTCTATTACCTGCGTGTCATGGTAACGATGTATCTGGTACAACCAGGTCTGAGCCGTCACGATGCACCCATGAACTGGGGTGAGCGTGCCGGCGGTATCATGCTTATCGCCATTGCAGCCCTGACGCTGCTGTTGGGTGTTTACCCGCAGCCCTTGTTGCAAGTGCTTCAACATACAGGCCTGTAAGGGTCTCTCATAAAAAAGCCCCAGTGATGGGGCTTTTTTATTGCCTGAACTTTTTATTCCTCTTCACGGTGCATGAAGAGGTCCCATACCGACATGAAGAGCGCCGCCACCAATGGGCCAATGACGAACCCGTTGAGACCAAACAGTGCCATTCCGCCTAGTGTGGAAATCAGTACCACGTAGTCGGGTAGCTTGGTGTCCTTGCCTACCAAGATAGGACGCAGAATGTTATCTACCAGGCCGATGACGATAACGCCGAACAGAATCAATACAACCCCTTGCCATATCGAGCCTGTCAGCAGGAAGTAAACCGCAACCGGCCCCCAGATCAGCCCAGCGCCTACTGCCGGCAACAACGACAGGAACGCCATTATTACGCCCCAGAGAACAGCAGCCTCAACACCGAGTACTCCCAGGATAAATCCACCCAACGCACCCTGAACAACGGCCACGATAATGTTGCCTTTGACAGTGGCCCGGATAACGGCCGTGAACTTGCGTAGCAGGCTGCGCTTGTGAATCTCGCTCAAGGGAATGGCTTTGCGGATCAGCCCTACGAGGTATTGCCCGTCTCGAAGCAGGAAAAACAGCAGGTACAGCATGATGCCAAAGCTGATGACTAACTGAAACGTCCCCTGCCCTACCAACAAGGCCCTGCTTGCCAATGCCTGACTACCTTGGGCAACGCTTTGCGTCAGGCGCTCGCGAATACTTTCTGGGTCAGTGATATCGAATCGGTGCAGTACACTTTTGATACCGTTCGGTAGTGCCTGCCACATGTGTTGAAAATATTCGCCGAAATTCAGCTGGCCGCTGTTGATTCGCTGATACAGCGCACTGCCTTCCTGAACAAGAGAAATACTAATCGCTGTGACCGGCAGAATCACGATGAGTAAACAAACACCCAAGCTGCTCAGCGCGGCAAGGTTTTTACGATTGTTGTAGCGCCTGAGAAACCAGCGCTGCATAGGGGCGAAAATAATCGCCAGGATCGCTCCCCAAAATACCGCGCCGTAATAGGGCAACAGAATCCAGGCAAATGCGATCGAGACAATAATCAGAAGAAAGATAAATGTTCTATTTTCAAGTCGCGTGCTTTTCATCAGGGTTCCAAAGTCCATTCAAGAGCAACGAGCGTCGCTTTTGGTTAGAACACTGGATACCACGCACTTGTTCCTGAGGGCTCAGCCAGAGCCCTCAGGAATGTCGATTTAAACGCGGAACTGCTTGACTAGGCCGTGGAGGCGATCCCCTAGCGAGACTAGCCCCTGGGTAGTGGTCGCACTCTGCTCAGCCCCTGCCGTCATGGTTTCAACCGCGCCAGCAATCTCGTGGACGCTACGGTTGATTTCCTCGGAGACCGCCGTCTGCTCTTCGGCTGCACTGGCTATCTGGGCGTTCATGGCATTAATCGTACCGATCAGCTGGCTGATGGTATCGAGCGAGGCGCCTGCCTGACTGGCCTGGACAGTCGTACTTTCACCTGCCGCACCAGAGCGACGCATCGACTCAACCGCCTTTTGCGTACCCTGTTGCAGGCGATCGATCATTCCCTGGATCTCCTGGGTACTCTGCTGAGTACGGCTTGCCAGGGCACGAACTTCGTCGGCCACGACCGCAAAACCACGACCCGCCTCACCAGCCCGAGCCGCCTCGATAGCAGCGTTCAAGGCCAGCAGGTTGGTTTGCTCGGCAATGGAACGGATAACATCCAGTACGCTGACAATAGACTGTACGTCCTGCTGCAGACTGTCGAGCGACATGCCGCTGTCACGCACTTCATCGACCAGAGAATGGATGCCTGCCACACTACCCTCAACCACACGCTTGGCTACACGCCCTTGCTCATCGGTCTCACGGGCAGCTTCTGCCGCTTGCTGGGCACTTTGCGCTACTTCATGAGCCGCTGCGGACATCTCGTTGATAGCCGTGGCAACCTGATCGGTTTCGCTACGCTGGCGCTGCATGGCCTGCTCGGTACGACGAGCCTGGGCAGCCACCTCATCCAGCAAACCGGTGAGCTGCTGAGTGATGTCGATTACCTGCTGTACGGTTCCATGAATCTTGCCAACGAATCGATTGAACGAGCCAGCAAGCCGGCCCAACTCGTCGTTACTCTGCACCGGCAGTCGACGTGTCAGATCGCCTTCGCCATCAGCAATGTCATCAAGGTTTGCACGCATGAGCTCAAGCGGACGCAACACTCGCATGGCAAATAGATGAGCCGCAATGGCGATGATGACCAGCACTACCAGCGAGACGCCGATGATGGAGAACAGCTGAGTCAAGGTCTGCGCACGTACATCGGCCTCGATCTTGCCCAGCCGCTCCTCAACGCCATCCAGGTTGATGGCAGAGCCCAGGACCAAGTCCCACTTGGGCAGGTACTCGGTATAGCTCAACTTGGGAACCAAGGTAGTTTTGCCAGGCAATGTAGAGGAATAGCGGACATAATGAGTGCCATCCTTGCCTGCCCGGACCAGTTCCTGGTTCAGGTAAACGCCGTTCGGATCCTTGTTATCACGAAAGCTCTTGCCTATGCCTTCAGCGTCGTTTCCCTTGAAAAGGCGGATGACATTTGAGTCATAGCCAAACATATAGCCATCTTTGCCATAGGTGATGCCAGATAAAATCCTGATTGCCTCGGCGCGGGCCGCCTGATCACCGTCGGCTGAAGCATCGTAGAGCGGCTTGACCGCTGTCAGGGCAACCTGCACGTAATTCTTCAGGGTTACGTTGCTTTGCTCCATCAAGCGATCACGCGTTGTCTGTATATCGCGCTCGGCTTTATTGCTCAGCATCACATAGGAAATACCGCTGATGATCAGGGTAGTAATTACAACAGGTAGGAGCGCCAGCAGGAGCACCTTGGCTTTTAAACTCATCACTGAGACCTCTTAGGTTGTTATCTAAGTAGGTTTTCGGCCAAGCGAAACGAAAATGAAGGTCGATCGATAGTGCTCTATCCGTATGGTCTCAATCACCGGGAGCAGATCGGGAGGCTCGGAGCGGCAGCCGGACCAAAACTTTCAGCCCGCCCAGGGAACTGCTTTCCAGGCTGAGCGTACCTGCGCAACTGTCCACAATATCACGCGCAATACCAAGGCCCAAGCCATGTCCCATGACTCGCTCATCCAGACGCGCGCCTCGCTCGAGAATATCCTGCCTGGATTCAGGCGCGATACCTGGCCCATCATCATCAATACTGATCTCATAACAGGCATCTTTCTTCAGTACCGTCAGCTCTACCTGGCTGCTCGCCCATTTACAGGCGTTATCCAACAGCGTACCCAGCAATTCAAGCAGGTCTTCGCGATCCCAGGGCAGTTTCAAACCGGAAGGCACATGACAGGAGATCGTCAGGTCGTTGTCATGGATCTGCTTGAGCATGGCGCAGAGCGAAGGCAATTCAGCCTCGCAGTCCAGATAGACGCCGGGAAGCTGGTTACCGGCCAGTCGAGCACGGCGCAGCTCCCGCTCAAGACGCTGCTGGATCTGCTCAAGCTGATCGCGCAGGATGCTCTGCAGTTCAGGATGCGCACTCAGTTCTTGCCGCTCCGCAAGACTTACCAGCACGGCCAGAGGCGTTTTTAGCGCATGCCCCAGATTACCGATGCCATGGCGGGCACGCTTGAGATTATCCTCGGTATGACGCAGCAGATGATTGATCTGCTCCACCAGCAGCTCAAGCTCTTGGGGAACCTGCGTATCCAGCTGGCTGCGCTGCCCCTGTTGCAGTTGAGCCACTTGTTGCCGGACCCGTTCAAGTGGCTTTAAGGCGCGCCTTACCGTAATCCGTTGTAGAAAAAGGATTACGATTAACGCAACCAGCCCAATACCGGCACCTATACGTAGCATTCGACTGAAACTGGTCAGGAGCGGGTTGTAATCCTGTGCAACGACAATGCTGAGCTTTTGCCCCAACCGCTGATAATCCGCGCGATAGACCAGGAGGCGCTGATCTCCGGGGCCATTGACGAGATGTCCGGTCAGCCCTACGTGCGTAGGTCTCTCAAGCACATGATCCCATAGCGACCGGGAGCGCCAGCGAGGTTCTCCTATGTCGATCTCGAAATAACGCCCGGAAAATGGCCGTTGATAGGCGGGATTAAGGCGCTGCTCATCCAGCTGCAGCCCGTTTGGCCCCCGCGCAATAGCCACCAGGAGGTTTTCGCTCTCTGTCTGAAGTCCGCTTCCCAGATAATCCCGTAGCGCCGTATCAACCAGCCAGCGTGCGCCCAGTATCAATAAAAGTCCGGATATCAGCAGAGCGGAGGCCAAGCCAATGCCCAATCGCTGCTGAATGGACTTCATGCAGATTTCCCGAAGCGGTAGCCCTGTCCTCGCCGTGTCTCGATAATATCGCGCCCCAATTTACGCCTGAGATGGTTCACGTGCACCTCGATGACATTGGAGTCACGCTCGCTTTCACCGTCGTAGAGATGTTCACCCAAATGACTTTTGGACAGGATCTGCCCTGCATGCAGCATGAAATACCGCAGCAGCCTGAACTCTGCGGCGGTCAGCTCGATACTTTCATCCCCGCGATTAACACATTGCCGTGACTCATCCAGACTCAGACCGGAAGCCTGCAATGTCGGCTGATTCACCAGCCCGCGGGCACGCCGCAATAATCCTTGAATCCGCAAGGAAAGCTCTTCAGGGTGGAACGGCTTGGTCAGGTAATCATCGGCGCCAGCCTTGAGCCCATCGATACGCTCGGCCCAACCACTGCGCGCCGTCAGAATCAGTACCGGCGTAGAAAGTCCCTGCGTGCGCCACTCCCTGAGCACATCCAGCCCAGAACGCCCCGGCAGTCCGAGATCAAGTACGATAAGGTCATAAGGTTCGACTGCCCCCTGGTATGCCGCATCACGGCCATCAGCCAGCCAGTCTACGGCATAGCCTTGTCGTGTCAGGCTGGCCATTAACTCATCCGCCAGGGGAACACTGTCCTCTACCAACAACAGACGCATCAGTCGTCTACCTCGTCCTTCAAAATCGTACCGTCAGTGGCGCTGATTTCCAGCTCGCGCACAACGCCCTTATCTACCAGAAACTCGATCTCATAGACATAAACACCATCTTCCTCCTCAAGCTCCGCCTCCAGCAATGTTGCCTTTGGATAGCGCGCATAAGCCTGGTTGATAAGCTGCTCAAGAGGACGAATTCTTCCTTCCTGACGAAGCCGCAACGCCTCATCCTGGTCAAGGTCGCGAGCGATTGAAAGCCCGCTGGCTGACAGCAATGTCAATACCAGCAGGCCTTTCATCATGCTGCTACCCAGGCTCAATCGTCCTGTACATCCTTGAGCACTTCGCCCGTTGCGGCATCGAGTTCCAGATCCCATGTCACACCTTTCTGGTCACGTAACTCAACCTGATAGATATAGCGGCCATATTCTTCTTCCAGCTCAGTGTCGTGAGTCGTCGAGCCAGGATGCTTGGCGATAGCCGCCTTGTTCAATACGTCGAAGGATTTGATGGTACCTGCATCACGCAGCTTGAGCGCTTCGTCAGGTCCCAGGTCGCGGGCTTGGGCCGCACCGGCCAGGGCGGTCAGGCTGGCAGCGGCAATCAATGTAGTCAGTGCTTTCATGCGTATGTCCTCACGGGTTATTCAGTGAGTTCACCTTAACGAGGCAGCCTTAATTCAGCCTTAATCTCATTTTGGAACTACATGGTCAGCCCAACGGTCTTTCGCAATCAATGCCATACCTGCTCCGCATCGCGGCGGTGCGTTTGTATACTGGCTGTCCGTATGGAGTCCTCATGACAGCTATTCACATCAAATCTCCTTCCCTTATTATCCGCGCGGGCACGCAGGCGCTGGCGCATATTCGCCAACAGGGCCTGTCACCTGCAGACGTAGGTATTATCCCGGGCGCAGCAGGCGGCCCGAAAGCACTAGGCTTGCAAGGGCTAGACATCGCGCTGTTTGGTGAATGGCTGCCTCGCTCACCGCGGGTGCGCGCATTGGTTGGCGCATCCATTGGGGCCTGGCGCTCCGCATGTGTCTGCCTACCGGATCCGGCAGACTCATTACGCCGGCTGGGCGACCTTTATACCGGATTGCATTTTCCCAAAGGTATTGGAATCAGGCAGATCAGTCAGATTTGCGAAAGCATGCTGGATGAACTGCTGGGAGGGCGTGACGAGGCGATTCTGACCGCACCAGGCTATCGCCTGAACATCATGATTGTTCAGGCATTGGGCCCTCTGGCCAGTGACCAGCGCCGAACATTAAGCCTTGGCCTGGGTGCTGTGATCCGCGACAACCTGATAGCACGGTCTCGTCTGATTCGCCATTTCAGCCGCATCGTGGCCTATGATTTGCGCCAGGCGCCGCCGCTGGATGAACTGAATGATTTCCCAACGCAGTACCATGCGCTTCGCCCCGACAACCTTCGCCAGTCATTGCTGGCGTCAGGCTCCATTCCACTGGTCATGGAGGGCGTAACAGATATCCCTGGCTTTGGCTCCGGTACTTACCGTGACGGGGGACTGCTCGATTACCATCTGGATCTTCCCTATCGCGGGAATGACATTGTGCTCTATCCACATTTTATCGATCGCATCATTCCTGGGTGGTTCGACAAGGGCATCTTCTGGCGCAAGGCCAATACACATAACCTGCGAAATGTGGTGCTACTGGCACCCTCACGGTCTTACCTTGAGCGGCTACCTGGTCGAAAGCTTCCCGACCGCAAAGATTTCACCCGTTATGCAACCGATCCTGCCACACGGCAACGTCACTGGCATACAGCGATGGCGGAAAGCCAGCGACTGGGTGATGAGTTTCTGGAGCTTGCCGAAAGCGGCCGGTTAAAAGATCAGATATTGCCTCTCGTCTAGAGCGACGAACCGGCTACTAGCCCTGCGGTCTTCATAGAAAGCAGTCCACAGCCGGTGTTTTCATGTCAGAGAGTGCCTCATTTATTCCCCCGACCGCCGAGGGTACGCTGCCCGCCCCTGGAGACGAGCGCGACGATACAGGTACAGCCCTGTGCCCCCCGCTACCCTCGGACCTTCACTATGTGGATGACACGCAGCCGGGCCTGCGGCGAAAAAAGCTGCGCGGGAAGTTTATCTACCTGGATGCCCAAGGCGAACGTATTCGCGATCAGGCTGAAATTGACCGCATCAACAAACTGGCCATTCCACCCGCCTATACGGATGTCTGGATCTGTGCCGATCCTTGTGGCCATTTACAGGCAACGGGGCGGGACGCCCGAGGACGCAAGCAATACCGATATCATCCACGTTGGCGCGAAATCAGAGACACTGACAAATACGAACGGATGCTGGAGTTCGGCAATGCCCTTCCCAAACTGCGCAAGCGGATAGAAGAGCATCTGGCGCAACGCAAGCTGAACCGGGAAAAGGTCATGGCGACCGTTATCAGCCTGCTGGACGCCACCTTGATTCGCGTAGGCAATCAGCAATATGCCAAAAGCAATAAATCGTACGGCCTGACAACCCTGCGTAACCGACATGCAGACGTTACCGGCAATACGATTCGCTTTCACTTCCGCGGCAAAAGCGGCGTCGAGCACAACATCAAGCTGACAGACCCGAGGCTTGCACGTACCGTCAAGCGCTGCCTTGAGCTACCCGGCCAACACTTGTTTCAGTATCTGGATGAAGATGGCGATCGGCATACGGTCACCTCGTCAGACGTAAACGCCTACCTGCACGAACTCAGTGGTGCCGATTTTACTGCCAAGGATTACCGCACCTGGGCAGGCAGCGCCTTGGCTCTGTCTACTCTCAAGTCACTGCGCTACGAAACTCAAACTGAAGCCAAAAAGCACCTTCAGGAGATGGTCAAGCAAGTATCCAGTACGCTGGGCAACACACCGGCAGTATGCCGCAAGTGTTATATCCACCCGGGCGTCATGGATGCATTTATGGCTGGCGAACTCGGCTCGCTACCCAAGCCGCGCAAACGCAAGGGACTTCGCGAAGAGGAAGTCACCCTGCTCATGTTTTTAGAGCGCCTGGTCGAGAAGACGCAGGCAGCTTAGGTACTCGAGCCGCCTACTAGAGGCGGCTCTGGAACAGCGGTTGATGCTCCTGGCACTGCTTGGCGGAAAGCAGAAAGACCCCGTGACCGCCCCGCTCGAACTCGAGCCACGTAAAGTCGACTTCGGGATAAAGCGCTTCGACGTGTACCTGACTATTGCCCACCTCAACGATCAACGTGCCGGTGTCAGTGAGGTGATCCGCGGCTTCAGCCAACATTCGGCGCACCAGATCCAGCCCGTCTGAGCCACAGGCAAGGCCCATTTCCGGCTCGTGGTGATATTCAGCCGGCATATCGGCAAAATCTTCTGCGTCCACATAAGGTGGATTTGACACGATCAGGTCGAAACGCTGCCCTGGCAGTTCAGCAAACCCATCCCCTTGCACGGTATAAACCCGGTCTTCAAGGTCATGCCGCTCTATGTTCTGCCAGGCGACCTCCAATGCATCAAAGGAGAGATCGGCCAACGCGACTTCTGCATTAGGGAACGCATAAGCACAGGCAATACCAATGCATCCCGAGCCGGTACAGAGGTCCAGGACTCGAGCAGGCTCATGGGGTAGCCAAGGCACAAAGCGGGCATCAATCAATTCAGCAATCGGTGACCGTGGCACCAACACACGTTCATCAACCATAAACGGCAGCCCACAAAACCAGGCTTCGCCTAACAAATAAGCCGTCGGAATGCGCTCCTGAATCCGTCGGTGAAGCAGGACGCTCAAGTCGTAGCGCTCATCATCTTCCAACCGGCAATCCAGGTAGCTGTCAGACATTTCCCAAGGCAGATGCAAGGCGCCTAACACCAGCTGCCTGGCTTCATCCCACGCATTGTCGGTGCCATGGCCAAAATAAAGCCCTTCGGCGTGGAAGCGGCTCACCGCCCAACGGATATAGTCACGAAGAGTGCGTAAACGGGATTCGGTCATCTAGGGCTCCTTTTCAGCGGCATAGTGTAGCCTTGCAGCTCTGCCCACGAAACGTCAGATGCACTCGTCCAGTCTAGCGGCGCGTCCTGGCAATCAGGCCACCCAGAACGCCCGTTACACAGCCGGCCAGCAGACCTCCTACATGAGCGCCATTAGCAATGGCACCAAAGCCAAGCACATCAATGGCGCCGGTCAGGCATATACCCAGCCAGGCAAGCATCATGATGACAACGCCCTTTGGCATTCGATACGCCGGGGTGGGTGCCAACAGCTGGAATAACCAGCAATGGCCCAGCAGGCCATAGAGCACACCTGACAATCCGCCAAACAGTGCCGGGCCACTCCACCAGTACTGCACAAGGTTGGCTGCCAGTGAAAAGAGGACGGTTAACGCCAATAGCATCCACCCCTTTTGACGAAACTCAATGCGGCGCCCCAGCTCCCAATACCACAGGGAATTCATGGCCAGATGTAAAACACCAAAGTGCAGAGACATGGGTGAAACAAACCGCCACCACTGATTTTGTTCAAGGGTATAGGAGATGGGATAGAACTCGATGTACGTATCGTAAAGCCGAAAGTCCAGAAAGGTAAGCCAGCGAACAGCCTCATAACGATCGCCCAACAAGGTAATCGCAGCCACGACCAGTGTGATGATCAGGACGCCTGCAGTTACAGGACTTGCCCGTAGCTGCTCCTTGAAGCCAGGCCGAGTTACAGCAGGCCGAACATCAGAGATCTCACCGGCCGCGTCCCCCTGCGGATAGCGTGCATACAGGTTACGCACCTCGTCTACCAGTCCCGGTTCATTAACCCACACCACTTGTGCATCGCGTTCTTCAGTTACTCGGTGAGGAATATGCAGACGACGGAGTAATTGCGTAAACCCTAGCAGGTCCGTTTCGAGTCCTACACGTAACGCAGGCTGTGCATTCATTCCGCCCCTCCTGTTGACGGCACATCGACCCAGACGAATTTCTTTGGATCCAGACGATGCTCCTCATCCAGCCGATACGCCACCAGCTTTCCGTTGTTCACGGCACTGTAATCCAGACAGGCGAGATTAGGCCGTATCGGTTCAGGATGACCGTCGAGCCAGTAATGCCCTACAAACAGCAGCGGCTCATCGATGCCATAACACATCAAGCTGGACTTCTCGGTTTCACTTAGCCGCTCGCAGGCCACATCATCCGGCAAACCATCTGGCTGAAAGACAATATCGCCGTATGTCTGCGGGTCTTCCTCCCAGAATTTGGTTCGGAACCGACCGCGTGTGAAGCCATCACGCCCCGTCATTTTCATGCCGTTGGGCAGCGGCAGGGAAACGCCATTGAGCAGCCGAGAGCAGGCGCGATTAGCCAGGCTCCCCGGAATGGCCGACTGTTGAATGAATCGCTCATCGATATACCCACCCGGATAGACCTCATCAATGGCAGCAATCAGGGACGAATCCCAATAGGCATGTACCAGCCTGAAACGTCCGGCATCGATATACAAGGGCAACTCATACAGCCATGTGAGAAAGTCATTCCACTCCGCAGAATGGTGATCGAACTGCACCAAGGTCGTCTGGATCACCCGCTCGTAACGAGAGGTATGCTCACGAACGTATCGCTTGTGACTTTCTGGCGGCGCTGGCGTGTGCCAGCTCAAGGCATTGATTTCATGGTTACCCAGCAGGCACATTGCCTGGCCTGCCTCCACCATGTCACGAATGCAATGCAGTGACTCTCGCACATGAGGCCCACGATCAAGGATGTCTCCTAGAAAGAGCGCCATCCTTCGCGGATGCTGCCAGACACCGTTGTGTCGGCGATAGCCCATTTGGTCCAGCAAACGTTCAAGCACATGAGCGCAGCCGTGAATATCGCCTATCAGGTCATAGCCACGATCAGGGTCAAGCATCAATCATTCCCCAGACGGCTGCTCCAGCCGAGCTTCGTCCGGCAAACCTCGTAATAGTTATGATCCAGTGGGTGGATGAGTCGCAGTTTGTGCGGCTTTTTCTGGATGGTTACGACGTCACCAGGCGCGCAATTAAGATGATTCTGTCCATCACATGAGACCTGCGGATAGATCTGCATGTTCGGCGAGACCACGATTTTCAGCTCGCTGTCGCCACTGACTACAATGGGGCGGCTGGACAAGGTATGTGGGTACATCGGCACGATGACAATCGCATCCAGCTTGGGATGCATGATGGGCCCCCCCGCTGA
Source organism: Pseudomonas sp. MAG002Y (assembly GCF_019400845.1). NCBI lineage: Bacteria > Pseudomonadati > Pseudomonadota > Gammaproteobacteria > Pseudomonadales > Pseudomonadaceae > Pseudomonas > Pseudomonas sp. MAG002Y. The sequence continues at coordinate 83,927 of NZ_WOEJ01000007.1, forward strand.
CAGCGAGTAGGCTGTCGAGCCTGTAGGCGTAGCGACGATAAGCCCATCGGCCTTCTGAGCGCAGACGAACTTGCCATCGATATGCAGGGCAAACTCGATCATGCGGGTCGATTTGCCCGGATGCAGGACAACATCATTCAGGGCATCGGCCTGACCAATCGTTTCTCCCTCGCGACAAACAAAGGCGTCCAGAAGAAAGCGTGTCTCGACGATATATTGTCCCTCAAGCACCTCGGCCACCTTGGTCTCAAGCTCATCGGGACGAATATCGGTCAGGAAACCCAGATTGCCACGGTTAATACCCAGAACAGGTACACGCGGGCGCGCCAGTACACGTGCCGCCCCCAGCAGACTGCCATCGCCTCCTACCACAATAACCAGATCGCAGACCTCGCCCATGGTTTTACGTGAGCAGGTTTCCAGGCCGTGACCGGGCATGACCTCGGCGATGATGTCTTCTAAGATCACATGCAGGCGCCGCGCCAATAAGAATGTTTTGAGCCGGCGAATGGTATCCAGCACTTGAGTGCTGCCCAGACGGCCGATAATGCCGATTTTCTGAAAAGAGTCCATACGCGGCCGTAGCCCTTCTATGGCAGGAATGTCGATAAATTATGCGGGCAAGCGGCAAGGCACAGCAAACCGTACACCCTTGTCCAACTCGGCGTATGCTTGAATGATGAGCAATCCATTCCAAGCACTGGCCGTACTGCCTTACACGCTTCGCCACCCAGCGGTGCGTGATCTGGCCTGGGTAATCACCTCTCCGCCCATCCTGGACCGAGCGGAACAACGTCACCCCTTGGCTGCAAGCAATTGGACAGCAAAACCTGGCAAATTAGCCGATTGGCTCCATGAGCTTGATCGAAGTCCTGCATTGCTGACAGGCTGGCTTACCCAGGGAAGCGACCGCCGCCTTGGGCGGTACTACGAATTGCTCTGGCAATTTGCCCTCACCCATGCCCCTGGGGTTGAGTTGCTGGGAGCCAATCTACCGCTCCGTAAGGCGACTCATACGCTGGGCGAGCTTGATCTCCTGATCCGAGATGATGAAGGCGTTCATCACCTTGAAGTAGCGGTTAAATATTATCTGGCAACGGGCCTTCCGCAATCACCGGAATGGTTGGGCCCAGGTGGCGAAGATCGACTCGAACGCAAGCTGAGTCATTTTCTAAACCGGCAGTTACCCTTGTCGCAGTCTCCGGAAGCACGCGTTCTGTTTAAAACATTCGGTATCGTCTCTGTCCAGCCTTGGCTATGGATGGGCGGTTATCTGTTTTATCCACCCGCGGGTGCCACACCATTTCCCAGCTGCTCCCCACACCATTTGCGGGGTTTGTGGCAACGCTTTGATAAAGCGAAGCCTGAAGAGGAAGGCGCATGGAAACTACTTCCCAAGCAGCGCTGGCTTGCGCCTGCACACCGACACGATGGACATGCTCCATTCGACTTCAACGTCGAGCCACATTGGCCTCGGTTACTTGTGCACTTTGACGAGGAAGGTCAGGAAGACCACCGTTTATTCTGGGTACCTGAGACATGGCCTTTTATACCGGAAAGGGCCGAACACTGATCTATGACTTCAGCAGCTTTAACAGGTTGTCCTGCATCGCCCGACGCCCCTGTAGACCGCCCGTATGCAGCGCTATAATGCGCTGTCCGGCTGGAATATCTCCCGCTTCAACCGTACGGCGAAGCGCCAGCAATAGCTTGCCTGTATAAAGTGGCTCGAGTGGTATTTGTGTTTCGGTCTCGAACGAGGCCATAAAGCTGGCCAATTCGGCATCAATACGTGCAAATCCTCCTAAACTCGCATCGAGCCAACGGATATCTGCATCAGGTTGACCCGCCTCGCGCACCCAACGCGCCACCTGATCGGGAACGTTGTAGCGCAGCGGGACAGATAGCGTCCCGATGACAGGATGTCTGCAAGCCTCTCCTACAGCCAGACCGGCCAACGTCGTTCCCGTACCAGCAGCCACCCACAGCGCATCATAATCAGACCAGCCAATCGTGTTCAGCTGCGTCTTAATATAAGCAACCAGAGGTATACACCCCTGCATGCCCAGCGAGCCACCGCCCCCTTCGGGAATAGGCAAATAGCCTGGGTAACGTGCCAGCCATCCACCCCAGAACTCGTCATCGCGTCGGGCCCGATAACCTCCGTAACCCAACCAGTGCAACTCCATTTTCCATTTGCGCAGGTCATCAACTGTTGGCGTACCCTGCGGCTCGCCTCTCAGGAGCCCTACAGTTTTCAAGCCGAGCCGTTGTCCGGTAGCTGCAAGTGCATGCAGATGATTGGAGTGCGGGCCACCGAGGCTAATCAACCCTGAAGCCCGTTCGATATGCGCCTGCTGGAGGTAAGCCGCCAGCTTATAACTCTTGTTGCCGGAAACCAGAGGGTCCACTTCATCAAGGCGAAGCAGTGCCAATCGGACTCCCGCCTTGCTCAGCCATGTGGTTGCAACTTCTTCCAGCGGTGGACTTTTTAACAACAAGTCCAATGTTAACCTGCCTGGTTTTTCAGAAACGCCGCTGTTTGATGTTGAAGACAGCAGTCAGACTCGCCTCGAATGAACTGGCGAGGTGAATCAACACGTTGGAGCGGCTTACTACACGGCATGCCACCCGGTAATGCCCTTTGGCAAACAGGATGCTTGTAATGAGAGAGCCATTGCTCGTAATGCGGTTGTGTCACCCGGCAGTGCATAGCTGTGTAAGCCAATGGGCTTTCAACAAACCGCATGACATCCGTGCGTGACAGTGTCATGTGCCCTGCACCAGGCTGGTAAGTCACGAATATGACGCCACTGTCTGCCATTCTTTCAAGCAGCTTGGTGCCACTCCCCGCTTCAAGCCGTGCACATTTCGCCTTGAGCTGCTCGAGCTCTTCTTCCAATTGCGAATCCAGCTCCTCCCGATAAGCCAGCTCAACTTCTCGGATGGCCAATTGTTCCTTGTAGTCGGCTACTGCCGTTTCGATACGGGCCTGCTGCTCGGCCTCGAATTGAATCTTGAACGCCTCGAGCTTGTATTCGCTGTTTTTCTCCAGGGCTCGCAATTGCTGAGTCAGCTCATTTCGAGTCGAACGATACTGACTGGCCTCCTGCTCCAGCTTTTTCATCAGCATACCGTTCATCCGCTCCTGCTCAGCCAAGGCAGTCTGCAGGTGCTCGGCTTCCTGCTTGAGCTGAACCAGCTCCTCTTCATGCTTGCGCGTCAGGGCGAGGATACGCAGCCGCTGCTGGCGCACAAGGTGGTCCATCTTTGCCTGATGCTCTTGTTCGAGATTGGCCAGATCAACATGTACAGTCGACGCAGAGGGCTCTTGAACATACCACTGATGCTCTTCTGCCATATGAAGCTGTTCAGGTTTGACTTCGTCAACGACAGCCTCGGTACGGGCCAGCCCAAGCTGATTACGCTTGATGCATTCTCGAAGCTCAATCAGGTCATTTCGACCTGCGACAAGTTCAGGGTCCCACAGGCTGGGCTGATGCCAGGAAATCGGACACTGACTGCGACAGGCAAGCCTGATAGGTCCTGCACCCAGATCCGGGCCACGCCCGGCGCGCTCGGCCATTTCGCGTAGCGGAATGTTCCAATTGGGGTCTGCAGCCCCCGTACGGGTGAAATCCAGATGGAAAAATACACCTGATCGGATGCACAGCTGTAGATCGATCGTCACATAGGCCAGCCGAACTCGCCGCTGGGCGAATTGGGGCAATGCAAAGAAGGCATCCAGCAATGCTTCGAATTCATGATAGAGCATTTCTTTGATGACTGATCCTTCTTCATCAAAGAACAGCACCGCTTCGGCTCGTTGAGCCTTATTCAATGTATTCATGGGGCAGTCCTCGACCCATTGGAAAAGCGCATGACTCATAGGCGCCTTGGCACCGGACGTACAACCGGACAGCACAACACTTTTATTTAAGGCACATCGGCCCTAAACCCATTGCTACAGTCTAGGGCCTTTCAGTTAAAAGACTAGGTGGCTTATGTGAACGACTCAGCACCTATGCACATTATTGTTTGGCAAGCTGTTTCAGTGCATGCAGTCAGGTTTCATAACATCGCTGCCAGGCGGGCACCCTGATTGATGGCCCGCTTGGCATCAAGCTCTGCAGCCACATCCGCCCCTCCAATAACATGCACACGCTGTCCAGCCGAAGACAGGGCATCCATCAGGTCTCGTTTGGGCTCCTGCCCAGCGCAGACAATGATGGTATCAACGGCCAGAACCCGAACGTCTTCACCAATCCGGATATGCAACCCTTGATCATCAATACGGAGATACTCCACCCCGTTCAGCATTCTTACCTGACGGTGTTTCAAGCTGGTGCGGTGAATCCAACCTGTTGTCTTGCCCAAGCCTTCGCCCATCTTGGTCGCTTTACGCTGCAACAGATAAACCTCTCGAGCAGGGGGTGTAGGCTCAGGCGAAATACCTGTAACTCCCCCTCTGGCCTGTAGGGTCGTGTCGATTCCCCACTCTCGCCAGAAGGCTGTCGGACTCAAGGTATCCAGATGCGCCTGATGAGTGACAAATTCAGCCACATCAAATCCTATTCCTCCCGCACCAATAACCGCTACCCGTGCACCAATGTTCTTATGTCCGTATATGGCGTCCAGATAGTTGATGACAGACGGATGCTCAATACCCGGGATGGATGGCGTACGCGGTACGATTCCTGTCGCTAAAACGATATCGTCATAGCCTCCCTGAATCAGCTCTTCAGCCCGTACCTCGTGCCCCAGTCTTACGGTAACGCCTGTAAGCTCAAGACGTTTACCAAAGTAGCGAAGCGTCTCGTTGAACTCCTCCTTGCCCGGTATACGCCTGGCAACATTGAACTGCCCTCCGATAATTTCGGAGCGCTCAAACAGAGTCACTGAATGGCCCCGCTGTGCTGCTATGGTGGCTGCCGCCAAACCCGCCGGTCCTGCACCAATGACTGCAATACGCTTGGTCTTACTGACAGGGCTGTAGTTGAGCTCGGTTTCATGGCACGCCCTTGGATTGACTAGACAGCTGGTCAGTTTGCCCGCAAAGGTATGATCCAGGCAGGCCTGGTTACAGGCGATGCACGTGTTGATCTCATCTGCCCGTCCTGTAGCAGCCTTTATAACGAACTCAGGATCAGCCAGGAACGGGCGCGCCATGGAGACCATGTCCGCCTGCCCTTCTGCCAGTATGCGCTCTGCCATATCCGGCATATTGATGCGGTTGGTAGCTATCAAGGGGATATTCACTCTACCCTTCAGCTGAGCAGTTACCTGACTGAATGCTCCCCTTGGCACCAGTGTCGCAATCGTGGGAATGCGCGCCTCATGCCAGCCAATGCCGGTATTGATCAGCGTGGCGCCAGCCCGCTCGATCGCCTGGGCCAGTTGCACAATTTCTTCCGGACTACTGCCGTCCTCTACCAGATCCAGCATGGACAGACGGAAGATTACGATAAACGCCTCACCCACTGCTTCCCGGATCTGCCGTACCACTTCTACAGCCAGGCGGATACGGTTCTCATAGCATCCGCCCCACTCATCCTTACGGTGGTTGGTTCGCGCCACGATAAACTGGTTGATGAAGTATCCTTCCGACCCCATCACCTCTACACCGTCGTAACCCGCGAGTTGAGCCAATCGGGCACACCGGACGTAGTCATCGACCTGCTTGTAGACTTCCTCGGTAGTCAGTGCCTTTGGCTTGAAAGGGTTGATAGGTGCCTGAAGAGCCGAAGGGGCAACAAGCTTTGGGGTGTAGGCATAACGTCCTGCATGAAGAATCTGCAGGCAGATCTTTCCATCACAGTCATGAACCGCCTGAGTGACTGTTTTGTGGCGGTAAGCCTCTTCCTCAGTAGTAAGCTTGGCCGCACCGCTATACACCGCACCCTCCTCGTTGGGCGCAATCCCTCCAGTCACGATCAGACCAACTCCACCGCGGGCACGCTCGGCAAAATAAGCCGCCATGCGCTCAAAGCCATCCGGCTGCTCCTCAAGCCCTGTATGCATGGATCCCATTAGTGTTCGGTTTCGCAGCTGGGTGAAACCCAGGTCTAGCGGCTCAAGCAAGTGAGGGTAATGAATAGCAGTCACGGGAATCTCCAAGGCCAATGGCTAAAAGCCTGTTATGGACGTTATGGAAAAAACATAAGCTGCCTGTCCCGCAGACTCAATCACCGTAAATGACAACTCATTAACCATGGTGCACACCCCCGGCTTGGCTTTTAAAGGCATTTTCCCTACCCTGACGTGGAATTTTCAGCCAGAGTGTTCAAGCCCTTGGGCACGCCTGGTTCAACGCGGAGCTTTAATGCGCAAGTTTGTATTTCTATTCATCATCTGCATCTTCGCTGCAGTCGCAGGCTGGATAGCCCAACGGCCGACCTTTCATTATTTATCGGATTTGCGAAGCGAGCTGGCAATCAATGCAGGCGAAGCCAAGGGCCACGGCAACCTGCTGGCGATTCAGCCGGAGCTGTTTGCACTCGACTACCAGACCCCTGAGCGTCTGCGACTGAAGCTTGAAGGCTACCTCGCCAAAGCCCAGCGCGAGGGATTGCTCAATGACAAGACGATTGTGGTATTCCCCGAGCATATTGGAACAGGGCTTATGCTTACTGGCGAGAAACCTATCGTTTACAACACTGCCCAGCTAAACGAAGCTCGCCAGTGGCTAGCCCTCAGCAACCCCGTCAAGTTCACCCGTGCCTGGCTTGCATCAAAAAGCGATCAGCGATTCGATGAAGCCCTGCTGAGAATGAAAGCCTGGGATATGGCAGGAAATTATCAGATCCTGTTTGGCGGGCTGGCTCGCCAGTTTTCGGTTACTGTTGTGGCGGGCTCGATCGCTCTACCCTCTCCACGCATGAAGGAAGGCCTGTTACGGGTTGGCACAGGCAAGCTCTACAACACCTGCGTAGTGTTTGATCCAACGGGCCATCCACTGGCAAAACCGTATCGCAGCCCCTGGCTATCCGGCAAAGAACATCCTGGCATCACGCCACAAGTCATCGAAACTGCTGCCGGTAAGCTAGGCGTCATCCTAGGCAGCGACTCAATTGACATGCAGGCGAACGTAAAGACGGACCTTTTGGTCATACCCGCCCTGAGCGAGCGCAGCACGCTGGACATACGCCAGGCACTTCAGGCTACCGGGGCGCATGCTGGCGTTCAGGTGTTTGCCAGCGGTCAAGCATGGGGGCTTCGCTCAAAGCCTCAGAGCAAGCTTATGCTCAAGGAGCAACCGATTCTCACGCCACTCGATACCCCACAGGGCGGCGCCAAGTTGCTAAACCTCTGGCTATGAATCGAAAGCGCCTGCGCCTGGGTGATTTATCAGTAGGATTTGTCTACGCCCTGGCCAATGCGGTACGTGTCAGAGGTCACGATCCAGCGACGCTGTTGCTCCGCTTCGGCATTGATGACTCGACGTTTGCAACACCAAATGCACGCCTGTCCATTCCCCGATACATGCGACTGGGACATGCTGCCATTCAACTTACCCATGAGCCTGCTCTAGGACTGGATATCGGCCAGCAGAGCCTGCCTGTCCATCTGGGCCTTGCCGGCATAGCCAGCCTGCATGCACCAACACTGGGAGACGCCGCTCGTACGCTGCTGGATTATGAATTGTTGTACGGCAGCAATTACCGTGGACAGTCTCGCTTCACCCGCCAAGACAGTCATGCCTGGATGCACTTCTACTCCATCAGTCCTTACAACGATTACAACCGATTCGTGGTAGACCAAGTACTGTCTGGATGGATCGCAATGCTAGGCAACATCACAGGTAATCCTGTAAGGCCAACCAGGGTCCTGATCGAATATCCCCGCCCCTCCTGCACGGCATCTTACGACGAACGCTTTGGCTGCATGGTGGAGTTCGGTGCAGAAACCAATGCAATCATGCTTGATGCCAGGACGTTGGCCTTTCCAGGTCTTAGTTATTTTCCAGGCACCTGGAAAGCGCTTCTGGATATCTGCAGAACTGAGCTGCAGCAGATTACGCGGCAACACAGTCTAACCGAGCGTATCGTATCTATACTCGGCCCTCTGCTAAAAAACGGAGAGCCTTCGCTTGAAGAAATTGCAAAGCGTCTACAGATGCCTGCCTGGACACTGCGACGAAAGCTGGCAGATGAGGGAACACGTTATCTGGATATTTTGAACGATACGCGTCGAGAGCTTGCTATAAGCTATATTCGCGATACAGATTTAAGCTTTGGAGAAGTGGCGTACGTGCTTGGCTTTGCCTCTGCCGCTGCGTTTCAGCGAGCGTTCAAGCGTTGGACACTCCTGACTCCAGGGGATTTCCGCAAAGCTATTCGCAAGGAAGGTTAAGCGTTTATGTTTGCAGTAGTGCTTGCTCACTAAACCTGACAGTTAACTAAGCAAGCTTTTGAGATAATCATCCAAGTGGCATGTCATGCTTCGAGTTGCTCGGAGATGGCACAAGGATGTTAATGAGAGCAAAGATAAAATGGCGCAGCGGACGGGACTCGAACCCGCGACCCCCGGCGTGACAGGCCGGTATTCTAACCGACTGAACTACCGCTGCGCGTCGGTCGGGCTAACGCCCGGAAGAATCAAGAGGTCACCCTCTTGGATGGCGCGCATTTTGCGCATACCTCTTTGATCCGTCAAGATTTATTTATCATTTAATCCAAATAAATCATTTTCTTGGTCATTCCACCGTCAACGGTAAATTCCTGACCGGTAACAAATTCAGCTTCCTCTGATGCAAGCCAGGCTACCAGCGCTGCCACATCTTCTACGGTGCCTACCCTTCCTACCGGATGCTGCTCATGATCCAGCTCCGTCAACGGCTCAGCCTGTTGCTGAGAAAGATCCCGGGAATCAATCCAGCCAGGGCTGACAGCGTTCACACGAATATCTGGTCCAAGGCTCATGGCCAGCGCATGGGTAAGTGCAACAAGACCTCCTTTGCTGGCAGCATAGGCTTCGGTGGATATTTCTGACTGCTGCGCGCGCGTCGATGCCACATTGACGATGGAACCACGATTGGCACGAAGATAGGGAGCGGCATACTTGGCTGTCAGCATAGCGCCCGTCAGATTAACCGATAGCACCTGATTCCAGCGTGCCAATGTCAGTGTTTCCAACGGCTCGTTATGGGGGTCGGAGAGGCCAGCATTATTCACCAGAAGGTCAAATCGGCCAAACTGACCCACCACCTCGGCAATGACGGCCTCCACCTGACTTTCGTTCGCCACGTCCATTTCCATGAACCAGGCACGATTGCCAAGCGCTTCCACCACACGCGTCCCACGGCTACGGTCGATATCAGCCAGAACCACCTGCCATCCTTCGGTAATGAGCCAAGCCGAGACACCCAGCCCTATACCACGCGCCGCCCCTGTAACCAGCGCTACCTTGCTACCGGTCAACATTTGATATGCCTCATTCACAACGCTGCTATACCTCGAGCCAAATCGGTCTTGATATCCTCAATGTCTTCCAGCCCAACGGCAATGCGAATCAAGCTGTCGCTGATACCCGCATTGGCCCGCTCAGCTGGCGATAAACGACCATGCGACGTGGTAGCAGGATGAGCAATGGTCGTTTTGGTGTCGCCCAAGTTAGTGGTTATGGAGATCATGCGCGTAGCATCAATGACACGCCATGCGGCCTCTTTGCCACCTGCCACCTCGAAGCTGACCACGGCACCAAAGCCGCTTTGCTGGCGCTTGGCGAGTTCATGCTGTGGATGACTTTCCAGGCCAGCGTAAAACACTCGCTCAACACCGGGCTGCGCTTCCAACCAGCGCGCCAGCTGCAGTGCTGACTGACTGTGCGCCTGCATGCGAATCTTCAGCGTTTCAAGTCCCTTGAGGAACAGCCATGCATTGAAAGGACTCAGCGTGGGGCCTGCTGTACGCAAAAAGCCCACCAGCTCCTTCATGTGCTCGGCACGTCCGGCGACCACACCACCCATGCTACGACCCTGTCCGTCGATATACTTGGTTGCTGAATGCACCACGATATCAGCGCCCAACGCCAACGGCTGCTGGAGTACGGGCGTACAGAAACAGTTATCGACCGCCAAAAGCGCACCCTGGGCATGGGCTACTTCAGCGAGCGCTGCGATGTCGACCAACTCGGCAAGCGGGTTAGAAGGTGACTCGACAAAGAAAAGCCTGGTGTTCGGCTTGCAGGCACCACGCCATGCCTCGATATCTGATAACGGCGGATAATCCACCTCAACACCAAAACGCTTGAGGTACTTCTCGAACAGGCTAATGGTGGAGCCAAACACGCTGCGCGAGACCAGCACGTGATCACCTGCACTGCACAGACTCATCACCAACGCCAGAATGGCCGACATACCGGAAGCGGTAGCCACTGCCTGCTCTGCCCCTTCAAGCGCTGCAATTCGCGTTTCAAAGGTCCGTACCGTAGGGTTGGTGTAACGCGAGTAAACGTTACCCGGTACTTCGCCAGCGAAACGTTTGGCCGCATCGGCTGCACTTCGAAAGACATAACTCGATGTCAAAAACAGCGCCTCACCATGCTCACCCTCAGGCGAGCGGTTATAGCCTGCGCGAACGGCAAGGGTATCGAAACCTACACCGTCCAGGTCGCTATCAAGCCGCCCGGCGTCCCAGTCATGACTCATGCAAAAGCTCCTCAGTCGTTGTACAGGTCGATGATGGCATGCACCGCATGTGACGTGGTTTTAGCGGCATCATTACGGGCCTGCTCGATATTGAGCAGGTATGCCTCATCGACATCGCCTGTAATGTACTGACCATCAAACACTGCGCAGTCGAAGTTTTCGATACTTGGATTGCCACCACGAACGGCATCGACCAGATCATTGAGATCCTGATAGATGAGCCAATCCGTACCGATCAGGCGCGCAACGTCTTCTGTAGAGCGACCGTGTGCGATCAGCTCATGGACGCTGGGCATATCGATACCATAGACATTGGGATACCGCACCGCAGGCGCCGCTGAACAGAAATATACATTCTTTGCGCCAGCTTCACGGGCCATCTGAATAATCTGCTTGCAAGTAGTACCCCGAACGATGGAGTCATCAACCAGCATGACATTCTTGCCTCGAAACTCCAGCTCAATGGCGTTCAGCTTCTGGCGAACCGACTTCTTGCGCGCGGCCTGCCCCGGCATGATAAACGTGCGGCCGATATAGCGATTCTTGACGAAGCCTTCACGAAATTTGACGCCCAGGTGATTCGCCAGCTCCAGTGCTGCAGTGCGGCTTGTATCCGGAATGGGAATAACTACATCGATATCATGATCAGGGCGTTCCCGCTGAATCTTCTCAGCCAGTTTTTCACCCATGCGCAACCGCGCCTTGTACACAGAAATACCATCGATGATGGAGTCCGGACGAGCCAGGTAAACATGCTCGAAAATGCACGGCGCATATTTGGGATTTGCCGCGCACTGGCGCGTGAACAAGCGACCGTCTTCAGTAATGTAAACCGCCTCGCCAGGGGCTAGGTCACGAATGAGGGTGAACCCCAGTACATTCAGCGATACGCTTTCCGAGGCGATCATGTACTCGACGCCTTTTTCGGTATGACGCTGCCCAAACACGATTGGCCGAATGGCATGGGGGTCCCGGAAACCTACCATGCCATACCCGGTTATCATGGCGATAACGGCATACCCTCCCCGGCACCGCTCATGTACGCCAGAGACGGCAGCAAACACATCATCTTCAGTGGGTTGCAGCTTGTTACGCACTGCCAGCTCATGTGCAAAAACATTGAGCAGTACTTCCGAGTCGGAATTGGTGTTTACGTGACGCAAATCCGACTCATAGATCTCTTGAGAGAGCTGAGCCACATTGGTCAGGTTACCATTATGCGCCAGTGTAATACCGTAGGGTGAATTGACGTAAAACGGCTGGGCCTCAGCAGAGGATGAACTGCCGGCAGTGGGATAACGGACGTGGCCGATACCGATATTGCCAACTAGACGCTGCATATGTCGCTGTTGAAACACATCCCGAACCAGCCCGTTGTCCTTACGCAGATAGAGCTTTCCGTCCAGGCTGGTCACTATGCCAGCTGCATCCTGACCACGATGTTGTAGGACGGTGAGCGCGTCATACAACGCCTGGTTGACGTTTGATTTGCCCACAATGCCAACGATGCCACACATGTGACGGAACCCCACTGTTAAGACTAGTTCGATTGGATGCGTGAACGCATCGTTTACTTGGCAATACCACCCAGCTCATTAAGCGTGTGCGGCACGGCTGCCTGAGTCATCCAGTTCCCTGCAAACCCCAACATGAAGTTCTTGGACCAGTCAGCCACCAAAAGAAAATGGGGAAGCAATACGGATTGCTTCCACCAGGGATCCTGCTGTACTGGAGCCAGGCTCAGCAGCCCTACCAGTACCACGATCAACAAGCCGCCACGTGCGGCCCCGAAAGCCATTCCGAGAAAACGGTCAGTACCTGAAAGCCCGGTGACCCGAATCAGCTCTCCCAACAGGAAATTGACCAGAGCACCGACCATCAACGTAGCAATGAATAGCAGCGCGCATGCAGCAATGATACGCCCTGAAGGAATCTGGATATAGTCGTTGAAGTATTGAGACAGCGCACCGCCGAACAGCCATGCTACAGCACCTGCCACTATCCATGTCAGCAATGAAAGCGCTTCCTTTACAAAGCCACGCTTCAAGCTAATCAAACTGGAAATAGCGATAACGCCAATGATCGCCCAATCCGCCCAGGTGAAGCCCACGGTGAGACCCACAACTAAAAAAGGCCCTGCATATTAGCAGAGCCTTTCGATTTGGTTAACCGCGTTCCGGCTGGAAACGCACTACAAAGCCATTTACCTTTTGCTGACGGCTTAACTGGTCACGTAAGCGGTCTGCCTCCCCTCGGTCAACGACAGGACCTACAAACACGCGGTTCATCCCATCCACACTGCGTACATACGCATTGTAACCCTGACTGCGCAGCGTATTTTGCAGCTCATTTGCACGAGCCTTGTTAGACAGGCTGGCTAATTGCACGGACCAGCTTACAGGCAGATCGTTGTTGTCCAGCCGCTTCTCCGACTGAGCGGCGGGCGCTGGCTGCGTAGACGGAGACGCCGCTGGTGCAGCCTTGGCCTGGGGTGCCTGCGCTACAGCAGGTGCGCTGGCCTGAGAGGCAGAAGCAGTGGGTTGTGAAGATTGAGCAACTGGCGCATCAGCATTGGAAATCTCCGGCACGGATGCAATTGGCGCACTGGGTAACGAAGCTGCATTTTCAGGCTTGTCCGGTATCACCTCTGGCGTCTCTACCGGCTTTACAGCTACTTCAGGCATTGCAGGGGCCTGGGGTCGAGGTGCCGGCTCTACAACCACCTGGCGGGTCTCATCCTGACGAGTAAAAAGCATTGGTATGAATACAATGGCCAGGGCAACCAGCACCAAGGCACCAACGATACGCTGCTTGAGCACTCGATCCATTTTTTATTCCCCTTGTGCTTGGCTATGCAACCAGCCTAGCGCCTCTGCCACGCTGTAGAAAGAACCCAATACGATGATTTCATCGTCTTCCGTAGCCATTTCAGCCGCTGCACTTAATGCATTTCTTATAGTGTCGTGACAATGCACGGCCTGCCCCTGATTGCGCAACGCAGCATGTAGCTCTTGCGCAGAACGGCTCCGAGGCGTTGGCAGCTCAGCCACAAACCATTCGCCGATTACTGCAAGCAGTGGGATAATAACGCCGTGCAAATCCTTGTCAGAAAGCAGGCCAAATACAGCCAGGCGACGCCCGCTGGGTTTGCGTACAGATAATCGCCGAGCCAAATACTCTGCTGCGTGGGGGTTATGCCCCACATCCAGAAGCAAGTGAATTTGCTTGTTATCGATACTTACCTGACGGCGATCCAGCCGCCCTACTACGGCTGTGTCCACAAGAGCCTGGACTATCTTTTCAGGCACCCACTCGATATCTAGCAACACATACGCCTGCAAAGCCAGCGCAGCGTTTTCCATAGGAAGATCAAGGAAAGGGATGCCGGGCAACGTCAACACCTCGCCATCAGCGGCTACGCCCTTCCAAAACCAACTATGGGACTCCATAAGAAGATCAAAGTCTTTACCCCGGCAAAACAGCGGAGCATTCAGACGCTCCGCCTGCTCCAGCAGTGGAACAGGCGGATCAAGGTCGCCACAGAGGGCAGGTTTTCCCGAACGAAAAATACCCGCCTTTTCAAACGCAACGCTTTCTCGCGTATTACCGAGCCATTCGGCGTGATCCAACCCAATGCTGGTGACAAGTGCCAAGTCAGCGTCGACCAGATTAACTGCGTCCAGGCGACCGCCAAGCCCAACCTCGAGAATGACCGCATCGAGCTCCGCACGCGCGAACAGCCAGAAGGCAGCAAGCGTGCCCATTTCAAAATACGTTAGCGAGGTGTCTTGACGTGCCGCCTCAACGGCAGCAAATGCCTCACATAACGTCTGATCGTCTACGTCCTGCCCATCAATGGAGACACGCTCGTTATAGCGCAACAGATGCGGCGAACTGTAAACCCCGACACGCAACCCCGAGGCACGTAACAGTCGAGCCAGGAACGCACATGTCGATCCCTTGCCGTTTGTTCCTGTAACCGTAACGACTCGAGGCGCCAGACGCCCCAGCGCAAGTGCCTGAGCCACCTTGCGCGAGCGGTCCAACCCCATGTCAATGGCAGTGGGATGCAGTTGTTCGAGGTAACTCAGCCAATCGGCCAGGGACTTGTTGTTCATCAGGCCGCCGGGCTAGGAACGTTCTGCAGGGTAGCCAGCAACTTGGAGAGACGACTACGCAGCTCAGCGCGCGGCACAATGATATCCACCGCACCATGCTCAAGCAGGAACTCACTGCGCTGGAAACCTTCCGGAAGCTTTTCACGCACAGTCTGTTCAATGACGCGAGGGCCTGCAAATCCGATAAGTGCCTTGGGCTCAGCAACAATCACATCACCCAACATGGCAAGACTTGCCGAAACACCGCCATATACAGGGTCTGTCAAGACGGAGATAAAAGGAATCCCTTCTTCACGCAAGCGCGCCAATACTGCAGATGTCTTGGCCATCTGCATCAGCGATATCAGCGCTTCCTGCATACGAGCCCCACCCGACGCCGAAAAACAGACCAGCGGACAACGCTGTTCCAGAGCCACATTGGCGGCGCGTACAAAGCGCTCACCCACGACGGCGCCCATGGAACCGCCCATGAACGAAAACTCAAATGCGCAGGCCGCCACCGGCATACCCATCAGCGAGCCCTTCATGGCAATCAGGGCATCTTTTTCACCAGTCTCCTTTTGAGCGGCCGTCAGACGATCCTTATATTTCTTACTGTCGCGAAATTTCAGGCGATCAACAGGCTCCAGCTCAGCGCCAAGCTCCTCGCGCCCGTCCGCATCCAAAAAGATGTCCAGACGACGACGAGCATTGATGCGCATATGATGACCACACTTCATGCAGACATCCAGATTCTTTTCCAGCTCCGGGCGGTAAAGCACCGACTCGCAAGAAGGACACTTGTGCCAAAGCCCTTCAGGTACAGAACTGCGTTTCACTTCGGAACGCATGATCGAAGGAATCAGTTTATCTACCAGCCAATTGCTCATGCATTACTCTCCACTTGCATGGGCTCGCATGTATCAAGTCCTGAGCTCGACACACAATCCCTGAGCGAATTATGAATTGATGGTGAACGGAGATTGAACAGCATGTCCAACTCAACGCCACCAGGCTCCACCCTAACGGGCTAGCCCAACCTAAACTCTGCTAGTAATTATCAAGCAGAAAAATCATTGATGACCCGAAACGGTTCGGGCCCGACTTAGCCTGTTGACGGTCTTAATTCAATTGCCGTCACATGGCCTCAGTTGATCCTTTTAATCCTAACCACGCCGTACGGCATCAACGAATGCACGAACCTTTTCGTGATCCTTTATACCCTTGGTTGACTCTACCCCGCCGCTGACATCAACAGCGTAAGGACGCACTCTGGCAATGGCATCGGCTACATTTTCAATCCCAAGCCCACCTGCCAGCACGATAGGCTTGGATAATCCCTGCGGTATTTGCGCCCAGTCAAATGCCTGCCCTGTTCCACCGGGAACACCTTGAACATAGGTATCTAGCAAGATGGCATTTGCACTAGCGTATTCCTGACAACGAGCAGCAATGTCTTCACCCGGCTTCATACGCAGCGCTTTCATGTAGGGCCGACGATACCGCGCACAATCGGCTGCCGTCTCCTCACCATGAAACTGCAACAGATCAAGCGGCAAGGCATCCAGTGTTTCGTCAATCTCACAGCGGGACGCATCGACGAAAAGCCCTACCGTTGTCACGAATGGAGGCAAAGCAGAAATGATGCGCTTGGCCTGGGGGATCGATACGGAACGAGGGCTTTTCCTATAAAAGACGAGCCCGATAGCATCGGCGCCCGCATGAGCGGCGGCCAATGCATCCTCGACGCATGTGATTCCACAGATTTTCACACGGACCGCTGACACGTCTTTTTACCCGGACTGAAAAATCAGACGATGGTATCAGAAGGCGGAGGCTTAGTCAGTTCGCCATATCAGGGAGAGCCGACAGGAAATGCGGCCCCAGGTAGCGCTCAGGCAAATCAAACTCTTCAGGGTATTCGACCCTGACCAGATAGAGGCCATAGGGATGCGCCGTCACGCCTCCCGCTTTACGATCGCAGGCGTCCAGCACTTGAGCAGCCCACTCGACAGGCCGCTCGCCTGCGCCGATCGTCATCAATACGCCTGCTATGTTCCGCACCATATGGTGCAAGAAAGCATTGGCCCTGATATCGAGCACAATAAAGCAGCCGAACACCTGTACATGCAGATGATAAACAGTCTTGATGGGAGATTTGGCCTGGCACTGTTGCGCACGGAACGATGTAAAATCATGCGTCCCAACCAAAAGGGCCGCAGCACTTCGCATTCGCTCAACATCTAGCGGACGGTGATTCCAGGTAACTTGCTCGGCCAGATGAGCAGGTCGAATAGGATCGTTGTAAATCACGTAGCGGTATCGACGCGCGACGGCTGAAAAACGCGCATTAAAATGATGAGGCATGGGCTTGGCCCACGCTACACTAATATCCTTAGGCAGGTTGGCATTTGCCCCTAGCACCCAGGCATGAAGCGGACGATCAATCGCCGTATCAAAATGCACGACCTGACCGCTGGCATGCACAGCCGCATCGGTACGACCCGCGCAGGAAACCGTCACAGGCTGAGCTGCCACCCGGCTCAATGCTTTCTCAAGGGCTTCCTGCACGGATATCACGCCAGCCTGCTGCCTTTGCCAGCCGCGGTAGCGAGCCCCCATGTACTCTACACCAAGGGCTATTCTTGAAACGCCAACGGCAGCCTCCTCGGCTGCCGCTGTGTTAACACTTTCAGTCATATTCAACTCAATTGGGCCAACATCTCGCGAGCCTCATTACGCTGGGCATCACTACCTTCGGCCAGAATCTCATCAAGGATATCTCTAGCCCCATCCGCGTCGCCCATATCGATATAGGCTCGAGCCAGATCAAGCTTGGTTGCCGTCTCATCTTCACCCGAAAGGAAGTCGAAATCGTCATCAAGACCTGAACCACTCTCTGCAGAAAAACTGCCGAAGTCAGTACTGGCTTCGTCTTTGCGCTTCTCAGCTACAGTCTCTTCCCTCAGATCAGGACTGCTCTGCTCCAGGTCAGCATTGGCGCGCTGAAGCTCAGCTTCGAAGCTGTGTGCTTGTGGGTCAGCCGCTTCAGGCGTTTCACGCTCAGCAATAGGCTCTGGCTCTGCTCCTGGCTCGTCAATGGAAAGATCGAAGTCATCCGACAGATCATTCACGTCCGAAGGCTTCGTTTCATTATCTGGCAGATCGAGACTGAAGTCATCCTCAGGAGCATGAACCGCAGGCTCGCTAAAGGCCATCGGCTCAGCGTTGCGATCCGACTCGTCCAGATCCAGAGAGAACTCGTCATTTAACGCCGTATGCTCGGGTGCTACCGGACGCTCCGAATCACTCGACAGATCGAAGTCAAAGTCAAAATCGTCATCCTTGGCAGTCTGAGCAGTGGTTTCTTCTGCGGTAAAATCGAATGTATTCGTATCTTCGCGCACCACCGCTGGCTCTTCAGTGTCATCCAGCTTGAAGTCATCGAAACTCAGATCGAAATCGTCATCGAGCTTCTCAGTAGTCTCGGGCTCATCAAGGCGATGCTCCTCGGACTCACTGACCTCGTGCGCAGCAGCCAGCGCCGCCGCACCCAGGACTGTTGCAGCTGCCGCGGCAGCCATGGCAGGGTAGCGGGACTTGAGCTGCTCGACTTCCGGCTGGGATCCACCAATTTCACGCAACTCATTTTCCTGGCGAATGAAGCCCTCACGGTCGCCCATCTCGGCATACACTTCCATAAGTTTCAAACGCAAGTCAGCGCGATGCGGCTCCTCATCACTGGCTTTCTGCAGAACATCAGCAGCCTGATTGAAGCGCCCATAGGCCATATAGATATCAGCCTGACCTAGCGCGTCAGACGGCTGCTTGGCATCGGTGTTCTGATTATCCAGATTGCTTTCGGACAGGTCACTTATATCCAAGCCGTCCAGACTGCTTTCATGAATATCGGGATCGACACGATAGGCACCAATGGACTGCTCCTCTTCCAAGGCGGCTTCACGCTCGGCTTCACGCATGGCGTTGCGGCGAGAGATGACCATCAGAAGAACCAGCAGCGCCAACAGCGCACTGCCACCAATTACACCCAACCAGAGGGTGTTTCCAAATATCTGATCAAGGAAACTGGTGGGCTCTTCGGCAACAGGTTCAACAGGCTGAGCCGGAGCTGCAGTGGCGGGCATGGCAGGCGTAGTGGCCGAAGGCGCCGCGGGTGTTTCGGCCGGTACTTCTGGAGCACTGGCCGAATCGGGTGGAGTATCCTCTGGCGTAGCGGGAGGCGCTGTTTCAGCCTGTTCAGACGTGCTTTGGTCAGCCGTAGGTTGAGCAGGCTCACCCTCTGGCGTTGTGGCCGGCGGAGTGATTACCGGAGCCGACGCCTCAGGGGATTCTGGAGCAACGCCCTGATTGGCAGCCGAAGCCTGCAGCTGAGCTAGCTGGGCATCCTTGAGTTGCATCAGCTTTTGCAACTTGTCCAGCTGACTTTGCAAATCGCTCATGCGACTCTTGAGTTCTTCGTTTTCGCGACGAGTCGAATCCAGACTTTCTTGCGTCACGGCCAGCTTGTCTGCCAGCGCCTGGTTATTACCGCTATTTCCCTGGTCGCTACCAGAGGCTGATTTGCCCTGCTGACCGGATAGCAGGCGCAGATTGTCCTGCTGCTCGGCCGCCCCCGGTGCACTCTCCGGGCCTTGCCTGTTGGTAGCATCAAGTTGTCGAGGCGAACCTGGCACGTTGGCGGCATCAGCGGCCTGCAGACCACCACGCCAGGCTCGGTTCTGAGCAGCCACTTCTTCCAATGCTTGGCGCTGGGAACGCACTCTGATCTGCTCATCATTGGGGAGACGAAGAACCTGCCCACTCTTCATCAAATTGATGTTATTGCTCAAAAACGCACTAGGGTTACGATCCTGGATAGCCAGCATCATCTGGTGTACAGAGACGTTGTCGTTGGGACGAGTACGGTCTGCCACTTCCCACAGGGTATCTTTCGGGCTGGTCGTGTACTCACCATTCATGGTGACAGGCACACCCGCTGCACCTGAAGGTACCGGGGTTGTCGCTGGACGCGCAGGTCTTGATGGTGCAGGCGCCGTAACAGGCGCTACGGGTGCTGCCGCCGTTTGAGGCGTGTAAAGCGGTGGGTCCAGTAGAACGGTGTACTCGCGAAGCACGCGACCGCTTGGCCAGCTCACTTCCAGCAGGAAGTTCAAGTAGGGCTCACGTACCGGCTTGGATGACGTAATACGAATAACACTACGCCCGTCCG
Source organism: Pseudomonas sp. MAG002Y (assembly GCF_019400845.1). Classification (NCBI taxonomy): domain Bacteria; kingdom Pseudomonadati; phylum Pseudomonadota; class Gammaproteobacteria; order Pseudomonadales; family Pseudomonadaceae; genus Pseudomonas; species Pseudomonas sp. MAG002Y. The sequence continues at coordinate 103,902 of NZ_WOEJ01000007.1, forward strand.
CTCGGACTTCAGGCGTAAATTTAAGATCGGTCAGAAAATAGTTTCTATCGACGCCGGCTTTACTGAAGTCTTCAGGGGAAGCCAGAACGGGGCGCAATTCTTCTGCTGAAAGGTCGCGAACATCCTTGAGGTCAATGACCGCATTGAATGGCTGATTCAGTGATGAATTCAGATGAATATCACCGAGGCCAAGGCCATACGTCGCTCCTGACGCAAAGGCGGATGCCGCCGCGATTGCTAGCACTAATTTTCGAACCCGAACCATAGCTTTCCCTTATGATTTCTGTCGGCAGCAGATTTGCTTACCTAGGTACCGTTCAAGATGACCGGCCAGTTTGAACGGTACGCCTAGCCAATTATTTACTGATAAGTCTGCCCTAACTTAAATCAGTATCTTTTACAGATAATGTTTTATCAATAATTCAGCCGTTTGCACGGCATTAAGCGCAGCCGCCTTTCGAACATTATCTGAAACGATCCACATTTCAATCAGATGTGGATCTTCAGGATTATGTCTGACGCGCCCAATCAATATTTCATCACGTCCGATCGCATCATCCACGACCGTTGGATATTCTTCTGCATCAAACAATTCCAAGCCTTCATGCTTAGAATAGGCCAAATTCAGATCTTTTATAGCCAAAATATCACGTGTTTTAACGGTTACCGAAAGACTATCGCCAAAGAACACTGGCACTTGAATACAACTGACCGCCAATGTTCCGAGACTGTCGCCCAACACTTCTTTACACTCGCCCATGACTCTATGCTCAATTGCAGTATAGCCATCTGACTGTGGTTCACCGGTCTGTGCTAGCACATTGAATGCCAACTGCTTGCCAAATACCTTTGGTTCCAGTGGACGCGCATTTAGCAGCTCGGTTGTTTGCCGCGCCAACTCTCGAACACCGGCCCTACCCCGACTAGAGGCAGCGAGACAAGCGGTAACAGTTGCCTGCTCAATAGCACTTTGATGGCAAATGGGAGCCAGTGTACTAATGAGTACTGCGGCAGGTGCACTCGGCACTGACAGCAGACAAGGCCTTTGCTGCTGGCCAATAAGTTCGCTGCTGACGTCCGGCATCACACGCGGCGAACGTAAGCTATCCAAAGAGCCAGTCAGGTCAATAACCGAACATCCCGCCTCGAATGCTTTTTCTACCAACGTCCCGGCCGATACCGTATCAGCTGCCATAAAGGCCAGTTGAGCCTTGCCAAAATCAAAGTCATCAGCTGCCGTTATGCGCAGGTTTCTGCCGCGAAAGGCAATAGACTGACCAACAGAGTCAGCTGACGCTACCAAATAAAGGTGGACGAGCGGGAAATCACGCTCCTCCAGCAATGTCACGATAGCTTCGCCAACGTTGCCTGTTGCACCAACGACAACGACCGAAAGGGATGTGTTCATGTGCAGGGGCCCAGAATGAAAAAAGGCGGCACTGTAGCGGCCGCCTTTAAGACTTTCAATTGCCGTGAATCATGGAGAAGCATGATCTCAACGGAATGAGGAGTAATACATCAACGCTCAAGCAAAATACGCAGCATACGGCGCAGCGGCTCAGCCGCTCCCCATAGCAACTGATCGCCGACAGTGAATGCGCCCAGGTATTGGGAGCCCATGTTCAGCTTACGCAGACGACCTACCGGCACGTTAAGCGTGCCTGTTACCGCAGCAGGGGTCAGCTCACGCATGCTGACTTCACGGTGGTTCGGCACCAGCTTGACCCATGGATTGTGCTGACTGATCAAACCTTCGATATCGGAAATCGGCACGTCCTTGTTAAGTTTGAGGGTCAATGCCTGGCTGTGGCAACGCATGGCGCCCACGCGGACACAGATACCATCGACAGGAATCGGGTTTTTGAAGCGGGCCAAGATCTTGTTCGTCTCCGCTTGCGCCTTCCATTCCTCTCGGCTCTGTCCATTAGGCAGCTCCTTGTCGATCCAGGGAATAAGACTCCCTGCAAGCGGCACACCGAACTGCTCTACCGGGAAAGACTCGCCCCGTAGCGTTTCGGCCACCTTACGATCAATATCCAGAATCGCACTGGCAGGATCTGCCAGATCGTCAGCAACGCTTGCATGCGTCGCACCCATTTGGCGAATCAGCTCACGCATGTTTTGAGCACCGGCACCTGACGCTGCCTGATAGGTCATTGCGCTCATCCACTCAACCAGGCCAGCCTCGAACAGCCCGCCCAGAGACATCAACATCAGGCTAACGGTGCAATTGCCACCGATGTAGTTCTTGGTGCCCTCGTTAAGCGCCTGGTCGATCACTCGACGGTTTACGGGATCCAGAACGATCACGGCATCGTCATGCATACGCAAGGTAGACGCAGCGTCAATCCAGTAACCGTTCCAACCGGCTTCCCGCAGCTTCGGGAAAACTTCGCTGGTGTAATCGCCGCCCTGGCACGTGATGATGACGTCCAGGCCCTTGAGTTCGTCAATGCTGTAGGCATCTTTCAGCGGAGCGATATCTTTTCCAATGGAAGGACCTTCGCCCCCTACATTGGAGGTGGTAAAGAACACCGGCTCGATCAAGTCGAAATCACGTTCATCCAGCATACGCTGCATGAGCACGGATCCCACCATACCGCGCCATCCGATTAAACCTACACGCTTCATTGCTACTGCACCTTTTTTGGAAGTGGCGGCCGGAAGCGCTCCGGCCGGCCGTACAGATTACTCACTTGCGAGCGCCGCGACTACTGCCTCGCCCATTTCGCGAGTACCTACTTTTTGACAGCCCGCTGACCAGATATCGCCTGTACGCAAGTTCTGGTCCAGAACACGGCTTACCGCCTGCTCAATCGCCTCAGCGGCCTTTGATTGGTTGAAGCTGTAGCGGAGCATCATGGAAACGGAAAGAATCGTAGCCAACGGGTTGGCAATACCCTGTCCGGCGATATCCGGCGCCGAACCATGACAGGGCTCGTACATGCCTTTGTTGTTGGCATCTAGCGAAGCGGAAGGCAACATGCCAATCGAACCGGTCAGCATTGAGGCCTCATCCGACAGAATGTCGCCAAACATGTTGTCCGTCACCATCACGTCGAACTGCTTGGGCGCGCGCACCAACTGCATGGCCGCATTATCGACATACATATGACTCAGCTCGACATCGGGATAATCCTTGGCGACCTCTTCCACAACCTCTCGCCATAGCTGACTGGACTCCATGACGTTAGCCTTGTCTACCGAGCAGAGTTTCCTGCCGCGGACACGAGCCATTTCAAAACCGACACGTGCGATCCGGCGAATTTCGCTTTCGCTGTAGGGAAGCGTATTAAAACCCTCACGCTCACCGTTATCGAGCGTGCGGATACCGCGAGGGCCACCAAAGTAGATCCCGCCGGTCAGCTCGCGCACGATCAGAATGTCCAGACCTGACACCACTTCTGGCTTGAGGGTAGAGGCCTCCGCCAATTGCGGATAGAGAATGGCCGGACGCAGATTGGCAAACAGACCTAGCGCAGAACGAATCTTGAGCAAACCCTTTTCAGGACGAATTGCACGATCAAGCTTGTCCCACTTGGGACCACCCACCGCACCCAGCAGAACAGCATCTGCTGCCTGAGCCTTTTCAAGCGTCTCATCAGCCAACGGAACGCCATGCTTGTCGATGGCTGCACCGCCGATCACATCTTCGGTCAGCTCGAAATCCAATGCGAACATGTCGTTGACGCGATTCAGAACCTTAACAGCCTCAGCCATGATTTCAGGGCCAATGCCATCGCCTGGCAGAATGAGGATCTGTTTGCTCATTGTTATCTCACTTATCCATGGAAAAGTAGAGGTGGTGCAAGGGCACCACCCAGATCATATAGGCTGGGCCCAAAGGACCATCACATCGACGGTAAAGGAGCCGTCCTTGTCAATTTCGAAATAATGACGGACTTCCTGGCCAATCCGGCCTTGTACTGTGCGTATGGCCTGACGCATGGGCTCAGGTGTATTCATCCGCTCGGCCCACTCCAGGAAGCTCAAGCGCAGCCGCTGGCGAACACAGCGGGTTACTCCCAGACGAGCAACACCCAGCATCTGGAGCCACTCAGCCATGGAGTAGTCTCTGACGTGACTGTTATCACGCAGGATTTCTACGGTCTGAAGATAGGTATCAAGACGGGGGTTGGCAGGCGAGATGACATCCACAAACGCAGCCTGACCATTGAAACGCAGCACACGCCGCACCTCGCTCAGGGCTGAGCCGATGTCACGCCAATGATGCGCGGAATACCGACTAAGAACGAAATCAAAGCTGGCATCCCCAAACGGCAGACGCTCAGCCATCCCGGGTTGCACACTGATATTGTCGATGCCACGCTCATTGGCCGTACGCTTGACGATGGCTAGCATCTCTTCTGACAGATCCAATGCCACCACCGAGCCCGCCACAGGCGCAATGTTGTAGCTGACATGGCCGGCCCCACACCCTAGATCCAGAACCTTTGCCTGCTCGCGTTTGGCTACCTGCTCCCGCATCTCCTGCAGTTCAGAGCCTTGAGCATGGACGTTACTCCCCAGGTACGACTCAGCCATCGTACCGAATTGGGATTGGACAATTTGTTCGTGATCACCAGCCATGTTGCCTACCTCATGCGTTTTGAAACAACCAGGGATTGGCCTGTTGGTATGTCTTTTCGAATGCCCTGACGGCATCCGCATCCTGCAGGGTCAGACCAATGTCATCCAACCCATTAAGCAAACAGTGCTTGCGGAACGCGTCGATTTCGAAGGGAATGGCTTTGCCATCAGGACGTTTCACAACCTGCGAGGCCAAATCGATTTCAAGGGTATACCCTTCTGTCGACTCAACCTGAGCAAAGAGTTCACTCACTTCCTGCTCTGGCAGGACGATTGGTAATAAACCGTTCTTGAAACTGTTGTTGAAAAAGATGTCAGCAAAGCTCGGAGCAATCACAGCGCGAAAGCCGTATCCATCCAGCGCCCAAGGCGCGTGTTCACGGGATGATCCACATCCGAAATTTTCCCGCGCCAGGAGAATGCTGGCTCCCTGGTAACGGGACTGATTAAGCACGAAATCCGGATTGAGTGGACGCTGGCTATTGTCCTGCCCAGGTTGCCCTACATCCAGATAACGCCACTCATCAAACAGGTTGGGGCCAAAGCCGGTCCGCTTGATAGATTTCAGAAACTGCTTAGGGATGATCTGATCCGTATCGACATTGGCGCGATCCAGTGGAGCAACCACGCCTGTATGCTGAGTAAATGCCTGCATGAGATACTCCTTAAACGCGGCCGAGTTCACGAACGTCAACGAAATGCCCTGCAATCGCTGCCGCAGCGGCCATGGCGGGACTTACCAGATGCGTACGACCACCGGCACCCTGACGCCCTTCGAAGTTGCGGTTGGATGTGGATGCGCAGTGCTCACCGCTTTCAAGGCGATCCGCGTTCATTGCCAGGCACATTGAGCAGCCCGGCTCACGCCATTCGAAACCTGCGTCGATAAAGACCTTATCCAGACCTTCCTTTTCAGCCTGGGCCTTTACCAGGCCAGACCCAGGCACCACCAGCGCCTGCTTGATGGAACTCGCCACCTTACGGCCTTTGGCGACAGCCGCCGCGGCGCGAAGGTCTTCAATGCGAGAGTTGGTACAGGAGCCAATGAATACTCGATCCAGACGGATATCAGTAATAGGCTGACTGGCCTGCAATCCCATGTATTTCAATGCGCGCTCAATAGAGCCACGCTTCACGGCGTCTCGCTCCTGGGCCGGATCAGGAACGGCTTGGTCTACCGCAACCACCATTTCAGGGGAAGTCCCCCAGCTAACCTGAGGCTTGATCTTGGTCGCGTCCAATTCGATGACGGTATCAAAGACAGCATCTTCATCAGAGACCAGCCCGCGCCATACTGCTACGGCTTGCTCCCAATACTCGGGCGCAGGGGCAAAAGGGCGTCCTTTTACGTAATCGATCGTGGTCTGATCGACCGCCACCATGCCTACGCGTGCGCCCGCCTCAATTGACATGTTGCAGATTGTCATTCGGCCTTCCATCGACAAGGCGCGAATGGCACTGCCTGCAAACTCGATAGCGTGCCCATTACCTCCCGCCGTACCGATCTTGCCGATCACAGCCAGAATGATGTCTTTGGCGGTTACGCCGAAAGGTAATTCACCCTCGACGCGTACCAACATGTTTTTCATTTTCTTCGCGACCAGGCACTGGGTCGCAAGCACGTGCTCAACCTCGGACGTCCCGATACCATGAGCCAAGGCACCAAGCGCACCATTGGTGGACGTATGGGAGTCACCACATACCACGGTCATGCCAGGCAGGATAGCGCCCTGCTCTGGGCCTATGACATGCACAATGCCCTGGCGCACGTCATTCATCTTGAATTGAGTAATACCGAAGTCATCGCAGTTTTCGTCGAGCGTACGAACCTGAATGCGAGACGTCTCATCCTTGATGGAAGCAATACCTTCCTTACGATCCGGCGTGGTTGGCACGTTGTGGTCTGGCGTTGCCAGATTGGCGCCTAGACGCCAAGGCTTGCGCCCAGCCAACCGCAGGCCTTCGAATGCCTGAGGTGAGGTCACCTCATGAATGATATGACGATCAATGTACAGCAGTGCCGAACCATCATCGCGCTGCTTGACCAAGTGCATATCCCAGAGCTTGTCGTAAAGGGTCTTGCCAGCCATCACTAACGTCCTCATCGGCGTGTTTCTATGCCCTTAGGGCTTGTAAGGTGATCCTAACGCTTGATGCTCTCATAAAACAAATTCATAATTTTCATGATCCGCATAACCATCAGGAATCCATCTTTTGGATCTGAATAACCTCAATGCGTTTATAGCAGTTGCTGAGAGTGGAAGTTTTTCCGAGGCAGGCGAACGGCTGCATTTGACACAACCTGCCGTCAGCAAACGAATTGCCAGCCTTGAACAGCAATTGGAAACACGTCTCTTCGATCGTATTGGGCGGGAAATCAGCCTAACCGAATCAGGCCGAGCGCTTTTGCCCAGGGCCTACCAAGTAAAAGACGCCTTGGCTGACACGCGAAGAGCACTGGCCAATCTCAATGGAGAAATTGCCGGCAAACTAATTTTAGCCACTAGTCATCACATCGGATTACATCGGCTACCGCCGGTACTCAGGACCTTTACACGCCTATACCCAAAAGTTTCTCTGGATATTCGCTTTCTTGACTCAGAAGCGGCATATGAGGAAGTGCTACAGGGGCGTGTGGAGCTTGGCATTATCACCTTGGCGCCAGAAGCATCGCCGCTTATCCAGGCCTCACCTGTCTGGGATGACCCACTCGATTTTGTCGCAGCGCCTGAGCACCCCCTGGCCATGTCAGAGCAAATCAGTCTGGCTGACGTTGCTGCGCACCCCGCCGTTTTCCCAGGCGGAAATACCTTTACCCATCACATCGTGCGGGGCTTGTTCGAGGCGCAGCAGCTCACCCCTAACATTGCAATGAGCACAAATTATCTGGAGACCATTAAAATGATGGTCTCCATCGGCATTGCCTGGAGCGTTCTTCCACGGACAATGCTTGATGAACAGGTCGTGAGTCTCCCCTTGCCTGGAATACACCTCAAACGCCGCCTGGGCTACATTGCTCATACAGAACGAACGCATTCCAATGCAGCCAAGGCCTTTATGAAGCTATTGAGCGATTTCCACGCATGAATAAAAAAGGGGCCGCACATGGCGCCCCCTTTTCTACTGTTTGATGGCCGCTGTACTTAGGCACTCTGACCTTCCAGCGCAGGCTTTTCGTCGGCACTCAAGTGGCCATTGATAGCGATGCGCTTGGGCTTGGCCTCTTCCGGTACTTCACGTACCAGATCGATGTTGAGCAAGCCATTCTTCAAGCTCGCGCCCTTCACCTCAATGTGATCAGCCAGGCGGAAGGACAGCTTGAAGGCACGCTGGGCGATGCCCTGGTGCAAATAGGTCACGCTGTCGGCGCTCTTCTCACGGCGGCCGCTCTTCACGGTCAACACGCCCCGCTCTACTTCAAGCTCAAGGTCGTCTTCGGCAAGGCCGGCAGCCGCAATCACGATGCGATAGCGATCGTCGCCATGCTTTTCTACGTTATAGGGTGGGTAGGAGCTGCCCGACTCGTTGCGCAGCGCGGATTCGAACAGGTCATTGAAGCGGTCGAATCCAACGGAATGGCGGAACAAGGGAGCAAGAGAGAATGCAGTGTTCATATAGGGAATCTCCTGAGTCATCAGCAAGTTTCAACGCAGGGCCCGGCTTCGGCGCCCTGCAGGATTCCATATAGGAACCCTCTCACTTTTTTTCAAGTAGCACACCCGATGAACGGTAACTGAACTGGACTATGCAACCGAAGGAATTGAGGACTGCAAGCCAAGCAGCGTATCGATCCGCTCGCATTCTATCTCACGGCGTATTTCGCCAAACAACGTCAACGCCTCCTCATAATTACGGGAAAGCATACCTAACCACTGCTTGAAACGTCCCGGCGCATAGCGTGGCGCCATCTTCTGACGCGCTTTAAGCCAGAAAATCTGTAGCAGCGCGAACAGCTCTTCCCACTGCATAGGCTCAACATGCTCACCCTTGACGCCGGCCGCTATCTGCCTCGCCAGATCAGGCCGGGAAACCAATCCACGCCCCAACATGACCTCTGCGATACCGCACACCTCACGGCACCGCCAGTAATCCTCCAGCGTCCAGATCTCGCCATTAGCCAGTACAGGAACGTCGACGACTTCCGCAACCCTGGCAATCCACTCCCAGTGAGCTGGCGGTTTATAGCCATCTTTTTTGGTACGGGCATGCACAACCAACTGTTGCGCCCCGCCAGAAACCAACGCTTGAGCGCACTCCAGCGCGCCTTCAGGGCTGTCATAGCCCAACCGCATCTTGGCTGTCACCGGGATAGACGAAGGCACGGCACGACGAACATGCGAGACAATCGAGTGCAACAGCTCTGGCTCGTTAAGGAGAATGGCACCGCCCTTGGAGTTGTTAACAGTCTTGGCAGGACAACCAAAATTCAGATCAATGGCCGGAGCACCCAGCGTACAGGCGTACGCCGCATTCTCTGCCAGACAGACAGGATCCGACCCTAGGAACTGGACTCGCATGGGTACTCCCGCTCGCGTCATCGAGCCGCTTGCCAACTCCGGAGCGTATTTTTCATACGTTGCTAGAGGCAATAGCCGGTTGGTAATGCGAATAAACTCCGTGACACACCAGTCGATGCCACCTACCTGCGTCAGCAGATCGCGCAGAATCTCATCAACCAGCCCCTCCATGGGCGCCAAAGCGATTTGCATGTAGACCTCTGGAACACTTAAAGCGAATCAGGCAGCGCCTGACCGTAACCCTGAATGAAAGCCTCAGGCATACGCCGCGGCTTACCTGAAGAGAGCTCTATACATACGAAAGTCGTGACTGCACGCAGCAAGGTCATACCATCGGACGGGCGCATCAGTTGAAAACGACGTGTCATACGTAGCCGCCTGTCCCAATCAGTCAGCCATGTTCCCAGCAGCAACTGATCACCTTCGAAAGCACTTGCGAGATAGTCGATCTCGTGCCGAACTACCGCCATGGCGCGGTCCAACCGGTGAAACTCGTCAACACCAAGTCCTAAGCTACTTGAATGCTGCCAGGCACACTGTTCTAGCCAGGCGACGTAAACAGCATTATTGGCATGCCCAAGCGCATCGATGTCAGTCATTGATACCTGCAACGATATGACGAACGGATTTTCAAGTTCCCAGTTCATATAGCCTCGCCGGAACATGTCTGCGTAAGTTTTTCAGGGCACAAAAACAAAGGGCTTGCATTTCTGCAAGCCCTTTGGGGTATGGCGCGCTCGAGAGGATTCGAACCTCTGACCGCTCGGTTCGTAGCCGAGTACTCTATCCAGCTGAGCTACGAGCGCGCAACTTGGTGCTTTTATATCCAGACCACCACTGGTAAAACCGGGTGTTTTTTAAACACCCTTCAAAATGGCGCGCTCGAGAGGATTCGAACCTCTGACCGCTCGGTTCGTAGCCGAGTACTCTATCCAGCTGAGCTACGAGCGCGCTGAGGGTGCACATTATAGGCTCATATCTTTTTGAGTCAAGCGAATTTCTTAATAGAATCAGAGGGATAGAACTCTGAATCGCTTTTCCCGGAGCCTGTAACGTAAATGGCGGTGAGGGAGGGATTCGAACCCTCGACACCCTTTTGAGGTGTACTCCCTTAGCAGGGGAGCGCCTTCGGCCTCTCGGCCACCTCACCGCGACGGGGCGTAATATACGCGATTTTTTCCCGTATGCAAGCAAAAAGTTAAATAAAAATCAGATGTTAGGTTCTTGGTCCTTTTCCTTTTGAATTCGCTGGTAGATTTCCTCACGGTGAACCGCCACTTCTTTAGGAGCATTCACCCCAATGCGCACCTGATTTCCCTTAACTCCCAAGACCGTTACGGTCACTTCATCACCTACCATAAGGGTTTCTCCAACCCGTCGAGTTAGAATAAGCATTCCTTTTCTCCTTTCGTTCAGGACCACAGTCTGCAAAAAAATCAGGATCAATTCCGGGAACCCGCGATCCTTACTGATCTATTGACCAATACCGCCAGAAAGAAAGTTCCGGCGGCATGATCAAATCGATGGAAGGCATCCAAAAACGCCCTCCAGAGAGATTGGCTATTCGCTTACCCGAGCAGGTGCATCGAGTTCGAAAGCCGTGTGAAGAGCACGTACAGCCAATTCCAGGTATTTCTCTTCGATAACGACCGACACCTTGATCTCAGACGTCGAAATCATCTGTATGTTGATACTTTCCTTGGCCAACGCTTCGAACATTTGACTCGCCACCCCGGCATGAGAACGCATACCCACCCCAACGATTGATACCTTGGCGATCTTGGTATCACCGGTTGCCTCACGTGCGCCGATGGTCGCTGCCGTCTGCTTTAGGATTTCAAGCGCATTCTGGTAGTCGTTACGGTGTACCGTAAACGTGAAGTCCGTGGTGTTATCGTGCGAAACATTCTGCACGATCATGTCGACCTCAATATTGGCCGCACTGATGGGACCCAGGATCTTGAATGCAACGCCCGGGGTGTCTGGAACACCGCGGATGGTCAGCTTGGCTTCGTCACGATTAAAGGCGATGCCGGAGATGATCGGCTGTTCCATGGATTCCTCGTCATCAAGAGTAATTAGGGTGCCTGGACCCTCTTTAAAACTATGAAGTACGCGCAGAGGCACGTTGTATTTGCCTGCAAACTCAACCGAGCGAATCTGCAGAACCTTCGAGCCGAGACTGGCCATTTCCAGCATCTCCTCGAAGGTGATCTTTTCAAGACGACGTGCATGAGGCACTACGCGCGGATCAGTGGTATACACACCGTCCACATCGGTATAGATCTGGCATTCATCTGCCTTGAGCGCAGCTGCAAGCGCGACACCCGTGGTGTCAGAGCCGCCCCGGCCCAAGGTAGTGATATTGCCCTGCTCATCCACGCCTTGGAAACCTGCCACAACCACGACTCGCCCTGCCTTGAGTTCGGCACGGATACGATGTTCGTCAATGCTGACGATACGCGCTTTGGTAAAAGCGCTATCGGTCAGGATCCGGACTTGTCCACCGGTGAAGGACACGGCCGGAACACCCCGCTTGGTCAATGCCATGGCAAGCATGGCGATGGTCACCTGCTCACCTGTTGACACCATTACATCCAACTCGCGCGGGTTTGGCTGCGGCATGATTTGCTTAGCCAGGTCGATCAGACGATTGGTCTCGCCACTCATGGCAGAAACCACTACTACGATATCGTCACCGGCTTCGCGAAACTTCTTGACCTTTTCGGCCACCTGTTCGATGCGCTCGACAGTACCCACCGAGGTGCCGCCGAACTTCTGTACGATCAATGCCATTTGATTGCTGCCTAACGCGAGGGCGCTCATTTAACAATTCAGGTATACACCTGCCAAGGGCTCACAGAGCGCGATGCGAGCCCCATCGCTTATTCAATCACAATCCCGCTTCGGCAAAGCTGCGGGCCAACTCAAGTGCGCCTTCCAGCGCAGCCGGATCGGTACCGCCACCCTGAGCCATATCAGGGCGACCACCACCCTTCCCGCCCACATGCGCAGCAGCCTGCCTCATCAGATCGCCCGCCTTTAGTCGACCGGTCAGATCCTGGGTCACGCCCGCGACCAGCACGACCTTACCGTCTTGCTCGCCACCCAGCAGAATCACGGCAGAGCCCAGCTTGTTCTTGAGCTGATCGACCATAGCCATCAGCGCTTTGCTATCCAGCCCATCAAGGCGAGCAGCCAGCACCTTAACGCCCTTGATCTCGACGGCAGATCCCGCCAGGTCATTACCAGCTGCGCTGGCAGCCTTGGCCTTGAGCTGCTCAAGTTCCTTTTCTAGCTGACGGTTACGTTCAAGCACACCGGAGAGCTTATCGAGAACATTTTCACGACTGCCTTTGAGCAGGCCTGCCGCTTCCTTGAGCTGCTCTTCCGCCTTGTTCAGGTACGCCAGCGCACCAGCACCAGTTACCGCCTCGATACGGCGTACACCCGATGCCACACCGCCTTCACTGATGATCTTGAACACACCAATATCACCGGTGCGGGCAACGTGAGTGCCGCCACAGAGTTCAATGGAGAAGCCGTCACCCATAGTCAGTACGCGCACGGTATCGCCATACTTCTCACCGAACAGCGCCATGGCCCCTTTGCGCTTGGCGCTTTCGATGTCCATTAGCTCGATTTGAACCGTCGTGTTCCGGCGAACCTCGGTATTGACGATTTCTTCCAGCTCCTTGAGCTGTTCAGGTTTGATAGCCTCGAAGTGACTAAAGTCGAACCGCAGACGCTGACTATCAACCAGGGAGCCCTTTTGCTGGACGTGATCGCCCAGTACCTGACGCAGTGCGGCATGCAGAAGGTGAGTCGCCGAGTGGTTAAGTGCCGTAGCCTGGCGCACAGAGGCGTCGACTTGTGTTTCCAGTGTCTCGCCTACCTTGAGCGTACCAGCGGCAACCAGGCCATGATGCAGGAACGCACCGCCTGCCTTAGTAGTGTCACGCACATCGAAACGCTGGCCGTCAGCGAACAGATAACCGCTGTCACCCACCTGACCGCCCGACTCGGCGTAGAAAGGTGTCTGATCAAGCACCACGACACCCTCGTCACCTTCAACCAGTTGAGGCACCGGACTGCCTGCCTTGAACAGCGCAACGATCTTGCCACTACCGGCGTGACTGTCATAACCCGTGAAGAGCGTCTCGCCCTCGACTTTGACCAGACTGTTGTAGTCCACACCAAACGAGCTGGCCGAGCGGGCTCGCTCACGCTGAGCCTCCATTTCACGCTCAAACCCTTCCTCATCCAGGGTCAGGTTGCGCTCACGTGCGATGTCGTTTGTTAAATCAACGGGGAAGCCGTAGGTGTCATACAGCTTGAACACCACATCACCCGGGATCACGTCGCCTTCAAGGCCAGCCAGATCCTGCTCCAGAATCTTGAGGCCCTGCTCCAAGGTTTTGGCAAATTGCTCTTCCTCGGTACGTAGAACGCGCTCGATATGTGCCTGCTGATCCTTTAGCTCAGGGAAGGCCTCGCCCATTTCAGCCACCAGGGCCGCCACGATCTTGTGAAAGAACGTACCCTTGGCGCCGAGCTTATTACCGTGACGGCAGGCACGACGGACGATACGACGTAGTACATAGCCGCGACCTTCGTTGGAAGGCAGTACACCATCGGCAATCAGGAAGCCGCAGGAGCGAATGTGGTCGGCTACAACCTTGAGCGAAGGCGCGTCATCATTGGCGCAGCCGATTGCCTGCGCAGAAGCCGCCAAAAGATTCCTGAATAGATCAATTTCGTAGTTGGAGTGAACGTGCTGCAGAACGGCACTGATACGCTCAAGCCCCATCCCCGTATCCACACTGGGCGCCGGCAACGGGTGAAGAACCCCGTCAGCCGTACGGTTGAACTGCATGAATACGTTGTTCCAGATCTCGATATAACGATCACCGTCTTCTTCTGGCGAGCCGGGTGGACCGCCCCAGATGCCTTCACCATGGTCGAAGAAGATTTCTGTGCAAGGGCCGCAGGGACCTGTGTCGCCCATTGCCCAGAAATTATCCGAGGCGTAAGGAGCGCCCTTGTTATCACCGATACGAACCATGCGCTCGGCAGGCACGCCAACGTCCTTGGTCCAAATGTCGTAGGCTTCATCGTCGGTGGCGTAGACGGTAACCCAGAGCTTTTCCTGCGGCAGACCCAGCCACTTGGGTGAGGTCAGGAATTCCCACGCATAACTGATGGCGTCACGCTTGAAATAGTCGCCAAAGCTGAAGTTACCCAGCATCTCGAAAAAGGTGTGGTGACGTGCTGTATAGCCGACGTTTTCCAGGTCGTTATGTTTACCGCCGGCACGTACGCATTTCTGACTGCTGGTCGCACGAGTATAGGTGCGCTTTTCAAGGCCGAGGAAACAGTCCTTGAACTGGTTCATGCCTGCATTGGTGAACAGCAGGGTTGGGTCGTTCGCGGGGATCAGCGAACTTGAGGCCACTCGAGTGTGCCCCTTCTCTTCAAAGAAGCGGAGGAAGGCTTCACGGATTTCTGCGCTTTTCATAAATTCTTCCAGACAGATACAGGGCTACAGCGCGCCAGCAAAGTCTTGCAGTATATCGGGACGGAGCGCCGGCTGTCGTCAATTTGCGATATAGGCGTTGCCTATTTGATTCAAGTAGATTCAGGCCTTGCGATAGGCGGCGAATGCCTCCAGCACGGTTTCAATGTTTGCGCTGGACACATCCAGATGCGTCACCAACCTTAACCGTGCGGCCGGGCTGACTACAATGCCTCTTTCTCGCAGAAAAGAAGCGAGTTTGGGAGCCTTGTCGCCCGCGGCAAGGTAAACCATATTGGTCTGCACCGGCTCGACAGTGTAGCCCAGCTTTTCAAGTCCTTCAGCGAGGCGAGCTGCGTTGGCATGGTCTTCTGCCAGTCGGGTCACGTTGTGCTGAAGCGCGTAAAGTCCTGCTGCCGCCAGGACGCCCGCCTGGCGCATGCCGCCGCCAACGACCTTACGCCAGCGAATGGCCTTATCGATCAATCCCTGGCTGCCACACAGAACTGATCCTACTGGCGCGCCAAGACCTTTTGAGAGGCACACCGATACAGAGTCGAAGTGACACGTAATGTCTTTTGGTGGAACGCCCAGCTTGACGACCGCATTGTAGAGACGGGCGCCATCCAGATGGAGTGCCAATTCATGCTCGTGGGTAAAGCGGCGTGCATCAGCAAGATAGCTCAGGGGAAGCACCTTGCCGTGCATGGTGTTTTCCAGCGCCAGAAGGCGGGTACGTGCAAAATGAAAATCCCTGGGCTTGATGTAGGACGCTACGCGATCCAGATCCAGGCTTCCGTCAGCCTCCATCTCGACTGGCTGTGGCTGGATCGAGCCCAGAACAGCGGCCCCACCGCCTTCATATTTATAGGTATGCGCCAGCTGCCCTACCAGGTATTCATCACCTCGCTCGCAGTGCCCCATCAGCCCCATCAGGTTGCTCATGGTCCCACTCGGCACAAACAAACCAGCCTCGAAACCCAGCTCATCTGCCAGATAATGCTGCAACTTGAGAACGGTAGGGTCCTCACCGTAGACGTCGTCCCCCACCTCAGCCTTCGCCATGATGTCGCGCATCGCTGGCGTAGGCTGGGTGACGGTATCACTTCTCAAATCGATGAGGCTCATGCAAACAGCTCCGGAAAGAGAAAATCCCGATGCTAATGCAAAGCCGCCTCGAAAATCACGAATTGTCTAAAGCTTTGGTTGGAACGATCAAAATCCCTGCGCGCAGACCGGGTCTTACGTTGGGATTTGGAAAGATGATCCTGGCGTCCGTTTCAGTGACTATCCACTTTTGAGAGCCATCCTCTGCAAGCAGATAGCCTTCGGGCAGTGGACTGAAATTCGCGACATCGTCAGCCAGATGCAGGCGAAACGCTTCACTCTGCTTGATGATTTCTCGCGATACGTGAAACACCTTTAGCCGCTCCAGTGTTTGCGTCAACTCGGGCTCGCACTGCTCAATGATAGCCTTAAGTCGGGACTCGAGCTGACTAACATCGACGCCGGCATTCTGACCGAATGGACGAGCCTTTCCCAACTCAAGCGTAAAGGCTTCAGCCTGATGGGCCGCGTAGCTGTAAGCGCTGAAGGTGATACCAGGCTTGCTCTGCAATAGCACAGCGTCAATACCGGCGGCTTCGAGCCTGGCCATCTCGGCCTGCGAGTGCTCTCGCCCCTCGCTCCAGGGATACAGCGCAAAACGCTCAATGGCCGAACCACGGATTGCCGTATGCAGATCGTAATGCAGTCGAGCTCTGTCCGGCTCGCTGAAAAACTGTGCGACCAAGCGCTCCAGCTGATCGGCCCGCTGAGCTTCGAATCCTGACGTCAGCACATGTTTACCGTTGAACAGGCGATTCATATCCTGCTCGACAAAGCGAACATTGCGCCGCATGGCTTCGGGATTACCCAGAAGAAAGAGAATGCGAACACGAGGCTTTATCTCACCTCTCGCAATGCGTTTGAGCAGCCGATCCAGCATTTCGATAGGTGCTGTCTCGTTGCCGTGAATACCGGCTGAAAGCAGGAGGTCGACTCCTGCATCCGTTCCGTTGGCCGGCTTGACGAGCAAGGCGCCCTCATTCAACCACTGCAAGCGAATACCGCTGGAGGTAACCTGGATTTTTTCGGCTGGCTCTCGGCCAGCCAGTGTGAGTTCAAGCAGTTTGCCCAGAGAAAGACCGTACTGTTCCGTCATGATGATCCTGGCTGGCAAGTAGTGTTAGTCAGTGACCATGCCCACAACCACAATCTGGACCATGCTCATGGTCCTCTTCGACCGGCTCCAGACTGAGCGCCAGTCCAAACTGGTTCACTGCCTGCGGGCGTAACCCCAGTACCGGGGTCTCAGCCTCATCTTCAAAGGACTCGGCATAGATCGTAAGCCCACCCTGTCCGTCTGGCTCCAGCCAGAGGTCACGGCCATTGATTTGAACGGCAACGCGGGCAGCTCGCGCTTCGCGGCGCTCGCCTTGGGTGTCTTCGAGAATAAGGGACAAGCTTTCGATCATGTTTGTACTCAATCGATCTGGAATGGATAAACCGAACCCAGCTTCAAGATTTGTGTAAGCTCATCCAGGGCTGTTCGGCACTCGAGTAGTAGCTGCGGATCAGCCAGATCAGATACGTTAAGGCGATCCCGGTAGTGAGTATCTACCCAGGTTACCAGTCGTGTATAGAGCTCGGACGTCATCAGCACACCAGGATTGACAGCTTCAAGCTCTGTCTGCTTCAGCGCTACACGTAGCCGTAGACAGGCTGGCCCCCCACCATTCTGCATGCTCTGTTTGAGGTCGAATACCTTGACCTCGCGGATAGGCCCATCACTTTTGACGAGCTGATCCAGATATGTCCACACCTGAGCATTCTGGCGGCACTCTTCAGGCACGATCAGTAGTGTCTGGCCATCCGGCTTGAGCAGCAATTGGCTATTGAACAGGTAAGACCGTACCGCGTCATTGACGCTTACCTGACTACGGGGTACGCATACGGCGCGCAGCGTCCCGCCACGTCGAGCCAGCTTGTCGGTCAACTCCTTGAGCACGCGATCGCTTTCGAGGAAAGCATCCTCGTGATAGAACAATACTTCAGCATTGCCCACCGCGATCACGTCATTATGGAAGACCCCCTGGTCGATGACTTCAGGATTCTGCTGAGCATAGACCACACCCTCTTCCGTCAGTCCATGCAGCCGCGCTATGGCCTGGGAGGCTTCCAGGGTTTGACGCGCCGGATAACGCTGCGGCGCCGGGTAGCGGTTGTCGAAAGCACTCCGACCAAACACGAAGAACTCTACGCCAGCCTCGTCATAGTCGCGGCAGAAACGCGTGTGGTTGGCAGCCCCTTCATCACCAAACTGGTTTACGGCCGGCAAGGCCGCATGATGCGCAAAATGCGTTTCATCACGAAACATGGCTGCCAGTACACGGCTGGTCGTAGGGTGCTCGATGCTACGATGAAACTTACTGTTCAGGTTGGCTGCCGTGAAGTGCACCCGTCCATCTGCCGTATCTGCGCTAGGACTGATGGTAGCGGCATTGGCCGTCCACATTGAAGAAGCAGAGCTGACCGAGGCAAGCAGCGGCAAGGCTTCCCTGGCGGCGCGCTCTATGACCTGAGCATCTGTCCCGGTGAAGCCCAGCTGGCGCAACGCAGCAACGTGGGGACGCTCCTGAGGCGCGAATACGCCCTGTTTGAAGCCGAGCTCCATCAACGCTTTCATTTTGGCCAGCCCCTGGCGAGCGGCTTCGCGAGGATTCGAAGTGAGTTGCCCATTGCTTTGAGAGGCTACGTTTCCATAGGAAAGCCCACCATAGTTATGGGTCGGGCCGACCAATCCGTCAAAATTGACTTCATAAGCGTTCATAGATGGACTCCAGGCAACAGTGTTGCCGGTAAATCAAGCGTGTCGGCTTCCAGCGAGGCGACCGGATAAGCGCAGTAGTCCGCCGCATAATAAGCGCTGGGACGATGATTGCCGGAAGCGCCTATACCGCCAAAGGGAGCACTGCTGGCAGCACCTGTCAAAGGCCTGTTCCAATTGACAATGCCCGCGCGCGACTCGATCAGGAATTGTTCGTACCTCGCGCTGGATGACGAGAGCAAGCCTGCCGCCAGGCCAAAGCGGGTAGTGTTAGCCTCGCGTACAGCTTCGTCGAAGCTC
The DNA here is from genome assembly GCF_019400845.1 of Pseudomonas sp. MAG002Y. Classification (NCBI taxonomy): domain Bacteria; kingdom Pseudomonadati; phylum Pseudomonadota; class Gammaproteobacteria; order Pseudomonadales; family Pseudomonadaceae; genus Pseudomonas; species Pseudomonas sp. MAG002Y. The sequence goes on from NZ_WOEJ01000007.1 coordinate 122,692, forward strand.
TCATAGCGAATGACTTGCAGCAACGGCCCGAAGAACTCCTCGTCAGGGCGATCGGCAACGCTGGTCACATCCAGAATGCCAGGCGTGAGCAAAGCGCTCTCAGCATGAGGCTGAGTCATGGTCAGCAGTGGCACTGCACCCTTGGCCAGGAAACGCTCTTGCGCTTCAAGTAGCTGGCGGGCAGCGTCCAGAGAGATAACAGCCCCCAGGAAAGGAGCCGGCTCCTCATCAAACCGTCCTACTTGCAGCCTGGCCGCTGCCTGTACCACACGCTCCAGAATGATGTCGCCCTGCTCCGTATTCGGTACTAACAGACGGCGTGCACAAGTGCAGCGTTGCCCGGCCGAAATGAAGGCAGACTGTACAATCGTGTAGACCGCTGCATCGATCTGATCGACCGTGTCGACCACCAGCGGATTATTCCCTCCCATTTCAAGCGCCAGGATCTTGTGGGGGGCACCGGCAAACTGTTGATGGAGCAAGGCGCCCGTCCGGCTTGACCCCGTAAAGAACAGCCCATCGAGGTCAGGCTGCGCAGCCAAGGCAACACCAGTAGCGCGAGCCCCTTGCACCAGGTTGAGTACGCCTTCCGGTAACCCCGCCTCGATCCAGCACTTGACCGTCAGCTCGGCGACAGCAGGCGTCATCTCACTGGGCTTGAAAACAACAGTATTTCCTGCCAGCAAAGCCGGCACGATATGCCCGTTGGGTAAGTGGCCTGGGAAGTTATAAGGACCAAATACCGCAACAACACCATGGGGCTTGTGTCGTAGCCGCGTTTTAGCCTCGCCCAAGACGCCCGCCTTTTCACCCGTGCGCTCATGGTAGGCCTGAACCGAGATGGCCACCTTGTTCATCATACTGGTGACTTCTGTCGCAGCTTCCCAAAGAGGCTTGCCGGTTTCCACACCAATGGTATTGGCCAGTTCCTGACTACGCGTCTTAAGTGTTGCTGCAAAGGCTTCGAGCACCTTGATACGCTCGTCCAGCGGCTTGCGAGCCCATGCAGGAAAAGCGGCGCGAGCAGCGGCTATAGCGTCCGATACCTGCTTGTCAGAGGCTTCGTTTCCACGCCAGATCACGGCTTGCCCGACAGGGTTGAGCGAAGTGAATTCGGCGCCTTCGCCAGCCAGCCATTGACCGCCAATGTAATGCGTACTCATGTCGTTTTCTCCTAGGGCGCTACTGACACTGCGCGGACCTGAGCGCCAGCAGACAACTGCAGCCTTCTCGCCGTAACAGGGTCAACCACCAGTGTTCCAGAGGCTACCCGTGCAGGTGCAGCGGTAATCCGGCAGCCTTCTCGCTTACGGTTGTGAATTACATAGGGCTGGGCATCTTCGCCCGGCGTGCCGATGGACAAAACGAGTATCTGGCTATTCCGAATGGCACGAACCTTGTCGGTTTCGCATTCAATCGCCGGGCCCGCGTCGAAGATGTCCACATACCCCTGGTAGGCAAACCCTTCTGCATTGAGCATGCGAAGTGCAGGCTCGGTATCAGGATGGACGCGGCCAATGACAGCACGTGCTTCTTCTGAGAGGAAACACGTGTAAAGCGGAAACTTGGGCATGAGTTCGGCAATGAATGACTTATTGCCTACACCGGTCAGGTAATCCGCTTGAGAAAACTCCATCTTGAAGAAGTTACGCCCCAGGTTTTCCCAGAAAGGCGAAAGTCCTCGGCTGTCCGACACCCCACGCATTTCTGCGATCAGCTTATCTGAGAACAACGAGCGGAACTCGGCGATGAACAGAAAGCGCGCCTTGGACAACAGACGGCCGTTCAATCCGTTACGATGGCCTGCGTGCAGAAATAACGAGCAGAGCTCCGAATTACCGGTCAGGTCATTGGCCATGAACAGCGTGGGAATCCGCTGATGGATATTGAGTTCGCGAGAGGCACTGACTGTCAGCCCCACCCGGTAGTTGTACCAGGGCTCACGTAGACCTACGGCGCCGGCAATACCGGAAATACCGATAACGGTGCCATCGTCCTGCTCGAGTACGAAGAGATAATCCGCATCGGCACGCTCGACGTCGCCGCGGAAGGTTTTTTCAGCCCATTCCACCCGATGAGCCAGACGCTCTTCACTGGCAGGCAAAGTGGTAAGCCCGGCGCCTGTAGTGCGCGCAAGCTCGATTAGCGCGGGCAGATCCGCGCGGGTGACAGGACGAATAATCATATTCCCTCCGATGACCCAGACCGGCGCTTCGCCGCGCCTGCGTCTGACGTGCCCTGGGCACGCACTACTCTCATGACGACAGCACGTATCATGGTTAAACAGCGACGAGCCGTACGGTATCGCCAGCCTTGACGTTGAGTGCGGCGGCGGCGGCACTCGACAGAACTGCCGGCGCTCCTGGCTCCCAATCGAGCTCGTGAACAATGGCACGGAAGTCCTGTAGCAGATCATTGCTGATCAGATAGGCACGGTTGCCGTCGACCGCATCCTGCACCTCCACCGCGACCACATGACTCCCTGCCATCGAACGGATGTTGTTGGTACGCGCATGCAACGTCGGACCGCCATCGAAAATATCGACGTAATTGTCAGTTTCGAAGCCTTCGCGGGTCAGGATATCGAAAGTGATCTGCGCACGTGGATGAACCTGGCCAATGGCCTCTTGGGCGGCATCTGTCAACAACGGCACATAGATCGGATAGATCGGCATCAGCTCGGCCAAAAAAGTGCGACTCTTGGCACCGCAGATGCGCTCCGCTTCGGCATAGCTCACATCAAAGAAGTGACGGCCTACTGAGTCCCAGAACGGCGAATCGCCCTGCTCGTCACTCATGCCTACAATTTCGACCACGACAGACTCGGCAAATCGCTCGGGATGACCAGCCATGAACATCAATCGACCCCGTGAATTGAGCTCGGCTATAGGGGTATCCAGAAAATCACGATCGATGTAGAAGCTGCTCAGCACACTGTTGCCCGTCAGGTCGTGGCAGAGTGAAAGCACATGCGTCTTATTGTGAATCTTGAGCTCACGCGAGGCATGGATAAAGGTCTCGTTGCGAAAGCTGTAAAACGGTTCGGAGAAGCCAGCCGTAGCAATGATGGCTGAACAGCCAACCAGACGCCCCGTGTCTGAATCCTCCAGTACGAAAAAATAACTTTCCTCGCCATTGAAGCTTACTTCGGCGGCAAAAGAGGCTTCTGAAACCCGGATCTTTTCCTTGAGCCGCTCGATGTCATCCGGCAAAGAGGTGACACCTACCGGACTGTCCGCGGCCAGATGCTGCACATGGGGCAAATCAGCTGCCCGAGCAGGTCGCATCACCAGCATGAAGTCACTCCTTCTAATTTTTCTAATTGAAATCGCTCTTGAATACCGTGGCGCCTCCCTGCGCCACGTTCAGGCTCAAGCCTGGGTAATGCGGGCCACAGCGCGCTCTAGTCGCGCCAGGCCTTCATCAATGTCAGCCTCGCTGATGACCAGACTGGGAGCAAAGCGGATGACATCCGGACCGGCCTGAAGCACCATCAGCGACTCCTCGTTGGCTGCCGTCAGCACTTCCTTCGCCCGACCTTTCCAGGGCTCGCTCAGCGGAGCGCCAATCAGCAGGCCCATCCCGCGCACACCGGAGAAGATGCCGTACTTGCGGCCCATGGCCTCAAGCGCGGTACGGAAACGGTTATGGCGAGTCTTCACACCCTCTAAAACCTCAGGCGTGTTGACTACGTCCAGCAGGGCGGAACCGATAGCACAGCCGAGAGGGTTACCACCGTAGGTGCTGCCGTGAGTGCCTACCGAAAGATGTGCCGCCAGCTTGTCAGTTGTCAGCATTGCCGCCAACGGGAAACCGCCACCAATGCTCTTGGCTGTAGTCAGTACATCTGGTGTGATGCCGTAGTGCATGTAGGCATAAAGGTGGCCGGTACGGCCTACCCCACTCTGCACCTCATCGAATACAAGCAGTGCGCCATATTGGTCGCACAGGTCACGTGCGCCTTGCAGATACGCCTGGTCACCCGGCAGTACTCCACCCTCGCCCTGGATGGGCTCGAGCACGACCGCGCAGGTCTTTTCGGAGATGGCCGCCTTGAGTGCGTCCAGATCGTTATAAGGCACATGGGTGATACCTTCGATCTTTGGACCAAATCCTTCGGAATACTTGGGTTGCCCGCCCACGCTTACCGTGAACAGTGTGCGGCCATGAAAGCTGTTGGTTGCAGCAATGATTTCATAACGGCTTCCGCCACTGACGTCATGCCCATAACGACGGGCCAGCTTGAACGCAGCCTCGTTGGCTTCTGCGCCGGAGTTGGCAAAAAACACCCGGTCGGCAAAGGTAGCGTCAACCAGCTTGCGAGCCATGCGTAATGCAGGCTCGTTGGTGTAAATGTTGGATACATGCCAGAGCTTGTTAGCCTGCTCCATTAAGGCCTGCATCAGGGCGGGATGACCGTGCCCCAGTGCGTTAACCGCAATGCCGCCAGAGAAGTCGATCAGCTCACGCCCGGCCTGGTCCCAGATGCGTGAACCTTCGCCTCGGACGGGAATGAATGCGGCGGGCGCATAATTGGGCACCATGATCTGGTCGAAGTCGGTGCGTTGCACCGAGAACTGCGGAGCAGACATCGAAAATTCTCCTGCCTGTTGTTGGCTAGCGATGGAAGGATTGTAGGGAGTAGATCACGCCGGGCATTGCCGCTATGCGACAACTATTTACAGCGCACAACCAGCCAGCGGAGCGGCTTACAGATATGCGACAGAAAACATCGGCAATACGCAGTCTAGGGTGTACGGAGAGATGCGGGAAGCATCAGTAGATGCTCATCTTTAACGCACAGTTAGGCAACAATGAGTGAAACGCTGAAATAGTGGCCGCAGAAACGCTTTCTGCAGCCACTGGATCTTACTGGGCAGAATTAGGTGCTACACGGCTGGTGCCGTTTACCGTCACGATGCGTACGCGCTCGCCTACCCGGAATACCTCTCCCTTGCTGACTTCCTGTACATAGGCACGTGTACTGCCGTCGTCTTCACGTACCGTCACTTCGACCCCGTTGGCACGAGTAAAACCTTCTTCGGTAGCGGCACCAAGCAGGCCGCCTGCTACGGCGCCCACGATAGCGGCGACATAGCTACCCCGACCGCCACCTACGCCACTGCCGGCGATACCACCTACCGCCGCACCGGCACCTGCGCCGATGGGGGTCTTGGTTCCTTCAATCTTAACGGGGCGCAAGGCTGTGATGGTCCCCATGCGTACGGTCTGAACCTGACGAGCCTCATCGCGTGAGTACACGTCACCGGTCTGGCTGGATACGCACCCGGCCAGCAGCGCGGAGGCGGTCAGTGCAGTAATAATTTGAGTGGTCTTGTTCATCATTCAACTCCAGTTCCTACAGGGCTGTTCTCGGCGGAACCCTATGGTGGACCCTCCGCCTTACAGGAATGTTCAGCTTTTATCATCCTCTCATATGGCCTCAAGGCAAACGGTTGAATCTTTTGATCCAGACAGCTTTCGTTCATCCGCTTCGCTTGCTTTACCTGAAATAGGACGACTCATCCTGTTCAACCCTCGCGTGATTGCCGGGCCAGACGCCAGACACGAGCAAGGTCGGTTGCGCGCGCGCACAGCTCCTGTGCGGCGGTCCGACAGGCCTGCTCCAGCGTGACAGGGCCAGGCACCAGACTGAATGCCGCCTCAATTCCTGCCTCATATACCTGCTGGTAGTGCGCACCCAAGCTACCCACCAATGCAATGACAGGCACATCAGCCTCACGGGCGACCCTGGCAACTCCTATGGGCGTCTTGCCATGCAGGCTTTGGTAATCCAGTTGCCCCTCTCCGGTAATGACCAGATCCGCGTCCCGGAGCGCCTCTGCCAGCCCGGAAACTTCTGCAACCAGCTCGACACCCGATCGAAAATGCGCCTGAAGAAAGGCCCTAGCAGCAAAACCCAGCCCCCCTGCCGCTCCCACTCCTGGAAAGCAACTGTGATCTTCCCCAAGTACTTGAGCTGCAACCTGAGCGTAATGCCCAAGTGCTGCATCCAGCACAGCGACATCCTCAGGCGTTGCGCCCTTTTGAGGGCCAAAGACATGGGAGGCACCATGAGAGCCACACAAGGGGTTATCGACATCGGCAGCCACATCGATCTGAACGGTAGCAAGACGCTTATCCAGGCCGTTCAGCTCAATACGGGCAAGTTCGGCTAACGCAGCGCCCCCTGGCGGCAGAGGTTGACCATGTTTATCCAGGAACTTAACTCCCAAGGCGTTCAGCAACCCCGCACCGCCATCATTCGTAGCGCTGCCACCCAACCCCAGGATAATTCGTCGAGCTCCAGCATCCAGTGCAGCGCGGATCAACTCACCGGTACCGTAGCTACTGGCTCGTCTGGCATCCCGCTGCGCTTTTGGCACCCAGTGCAAGCCGCTGGCAGCCGCCGTCTCGATCACGGCTGTCCCCTCGCCCAGCCATCCCCAGTGAGCCAATACCGGCTGCCCCAGCGGCCCCTGCACGGTCAGCTCACGACGCTCTCCTCCGGTTGCAGCCAGCAAGGCCTCGACCGTGCCCTCTCCTCCGTCGGCCATGGGTTTGAGTTCGATAGTGGCGGAGGGAAAAACCGCTCTCCAACCCTCTGCAATAGCCTGGGCGACCTCGGGTGCGCTCAGGCTTTCCTTGAACGAATCAGGTGCGATCACGAGTTTCATCAATGTTCTCCCGGCTGACGGTTCGCCTGTCGATGGGTATGGCTGCTCGTTACAGCAGGAAAAGACTTAAAAGCCATACCGTAGCCATCCCGGCAAGTCCTTGAATCAGGGTAGCGAGTGTCTGGGCACGGTACGCTGTGGCTACGCTCATACGGCTGAATTGAGTCACAACCCAGAAAAAGCTGTCGTTGGCATGTGAAACCGTCATCGCTCCAGCGCCGATCGCCATTACGGTCAATACACGCCCCATCTCACTGTCGAGTCCCAGTTGGCCCAGCAGTGGTGCCACCAAGGCAGAGGTTGTCACCAGTGCGACCGTAGTCGAGCCTTGGGCTGTTTTCAGGGCGGCGGACACTACGAATGGCATGAACAGCCCAATCCCCAAGGCGGAAAGCGTGCTGCCAAGGTAATCGCCCAGTGGAGTGACTTTGAGCACGGCACCAAACGCCCCACCAGCGCCGGTAATAAGCAGGATGGGAGCCGCTGACAAGATGCCTTCGGCCACATGGTTCTGAAACTCCTGGCGCTTGTCATCGCCCTTGAGCAGCGAACAGGCCAGCACCAGGCCTACCAGCAGCGCCGGGACGGGTTGCCCAATAAAACCCAACAGCGTCAACACCGCCCCTTCTCCGAAAGGCTTGCTGGGAAAGGCAGCGATTGACCCCAGGCAAATCAATCCAATGGGAACAAAAATTGGGGCAAAAGCCTGCCAGGCGCTGGGAAGTACACCATAACTTTCGCGTAATGCCGTGAAATCCGCTTGGGAAGGCATCGGCGTGCCATCGTCGACCAGCGGGATGTCTTTATCCAGGAAGCGGTTGGCCCACCAAAGCCCTGCCATGGCTGTCACGAATGACACGACAAGGCCGACGCCGATAACCAATCCGAGGCTTGCATCGAGCCCTAGATTACCTGCAGCCGCAATCGGCCCCGGCGTAGGTGGCACAAAGGTATGCGTAGCATAGAGGCCAGTCGCCAGGGCTACACTCATGGAAATCAGGGAGACCTTCATACGAGCAGCCAGAGCATTCTTAAGCGAGTTGAGAATCACGTAGCCGGAATCGCAGAATACGGGTATCGAAACCAAGTAACCGATGATCGACAAGGTCAGGGTTGGGAAGCGTTCGCCGAGTACGCGAATCACGGTTTCCGCCATGGTTATGGCCGCGCCGCTACGCTCCAGAATTACACCAATGATCGTGCCCAGCACAATGACGATACCGATATATCCCAGGATGCTGCCAAAGCCTGCTGTAAGGGTTTTGGTGATATCGGCGATGGGCACCTGATAGGCGAAACCGGCGAGAAAAGCCGCCAGGAGCAAGGCCAGAAATGGATGAAGCTTGAAGCGTGTGGTGGTCACGACGATGAATGCTATCAACGCCACCAGAATAAGGACGAGGCTCATGACAGGCTCCGGTTGTTATTGTGATCGGATAACTGTGGATGAGCTTATTGTGCTATCAGTTCAATGAGTTCCGCTTGGTACAAAAGCACAAGATAAGCAGCTGATTTCACCCTATGTATTGTGCATCTGCACAATCAGGCGCATTCCAGCAGACTGATTCCCAGCGACAGGTAAAGCCACTGCCCCAGCATATCGTGGCTGAGCCCAGTCAGCTCACAGATACGCTCGAGACGATAGCGCAACGTATTCCGATGGATATTCAAGGACGCGGCACAGGCAGATGCCTGCCCATGGTGCTCGCACCACGCCTGCAAGGTTTCTCGTAACACGCCATTTTCATCCTGCGCAAACAGTCGCTTCAAGGGATCGAGCCACCCTTGCAAAAGCCAGCTCTGCCGCTGGCTGTAAAGCAGTGCCGTCAGCCGGTGCTCATCCAGCTTGAGTAGCCGCACATCAGGCAAGCACGCACGGGCATAGGCTTGCAGCAAGCGCAGTGATTGGCAGGCCTCTCGCAAGTCAACCAGACTTTCCAGCGGACCCGATGCTGTAACGCGTAATACGTTCAGCCCCTTGGCCTTTGCCTGATCAAGCCAGAGTTGCTCTTCATGAGGCCGCCCGAGCGGACGACACCAGAACCATTCCTGCATACCGACGGGGGCGCAAAAACTCTCCAGATTGGCAGACAACATGGCGCTCAACGCCTTGGCCGAACGGGAGTCTGAGGCTTCATTCAGCTCGATAAGGCATACCTGACGTGGCCAACTCAGGGGTACCTGCTGTCGCTCAGCCTCAACAGAAAGCGTGTTCAGGCTTACCGAAGGGTCCAGCAATTGGCCGATCCAGCTGTCCAGTCGATGCCGCTGCCAATGACGCTCCAGATGCGATTGTCGCTGCTCCACCAACATTTCGGCCGCCATGCGGACCAGCTCGGCATATGGCCTGACAACCTCGGGCCTACCCGTGATACCGAGGACCCCGATCAACCGCTCGGCATAGAGCAGTGGCATGTTGACCCCCGGCTTCACACCTCGCAGGCAAGAGGCGGCCTGATCGTCGATCTCGACGACTCGACTGTTGGCCAACACCAGCTGAGCGCCTTCGTGACGGGTATGCAATCGCAAGGGATCACCGCTGCCGATAATCATGCCCTGCGCATCCATCACATTGACGTTGTAGGGAAGGATTGCCATGGAGCGATCCACAATGTGTTGCGCAAGGGTTGAATCAAGTTCAATCACGGCAATCCCTTCCTTTACATGAGCACTGTTTAAGGAGCCAAACGCTGGCGCTTCCAGCCCTCTCCTTCACGGCGGTAATCGAGCCGATCATGCAAACGGCTGGAGCGGCCCTGCCAGAACTCGACCCGCTCGGGAATCAGCCGATAGCCTCCCCAATGTGGCGGGCGCGGTGGCTCCTCATGGGCAAAGCGTGCCTGCACTTCAGCCACTTTCGTCTCAAGTTCTTCCCGACCGCCCAGCACCTGGCTCTGCGGCGAAGCCCAAGCGCCCAACCGACTACCCAACGGACGGACACGGTAGTACGCGTCGGACTCTTCAGGACTTACGCGCTCGACCACACCCTCGATTCGCACCTGACGCTCAAGTGTGGGCCAGAAAAAGGTCATGGCGGCCCTAGGCTGCCCAGCGAGCTGCTGCCCCTTGGCACTTTCGTAATTGGTGTAAAACACGAACCCCTTGGCGTCTACACCCTTGAGTAGAAGTACACGACAATGGGGTTGCTGCTCGGCATCAACCGTTGCCAGTACCATGGCATTGGCTTCTACAGGGGGCTGCTCGGTTTTAACAGCATCCTCAAACCATTGGCCAAATAAGGCAAATGGCTCGGCGGGCGCCTGCGCTTCGGTCAATCCGTCGCGGGTGTAATCACGACGCATGTCAGCCAGCGTCTGGGTCATGGCAAGCTCCTGATTGGGAATGGAACTTACAGCTTACCCAGTCATGCGCCAGGTTGCTTGACTCATGCCAGGTATATGGCGAATTGGCATCCGAAACCAAACGGTTCCGGATGCCTTTACTGACTCAGCGCTTGCTTTGCAGAGAAGCCAATACCACTGTACGTGGCTGGATAAGGACCTCGACACGACGGTTCTGAGCGCGCCCTTCGGCATTGTCGTTTGCTGCACGCGGCTGGGTATCGCTCAGACCACGAACGACCAGACGATTGCCATTAAGCCCGCTCAGACGAAAGATGGAGGCTACCGCCTTGGCGCGGCCGAGACTGAGCTGGTCATTAACCGCCTTGGAACCAGTGCTATCCGTGTGTCCCAGCACAATGACGGCGCTCTGGTCATCCTTGAATACCAGCTTGGCGGTACGGCCCAGCGGGCCGAGCATGGATGGCAGAAGCATCTCAGCACGATCAGGGTTGAAGGAGTCGTCAACGTTGGCGATCAGCAGTAAGCCGTCCTCTCTACGCTCCATTTGCATCTTGCTACCGGCGATGGCTTCGCGGATCGTTTTTTCATGCTGATCCAGCCAGTCCTTGCTGACTGTTATCTCTTGGGCTTTCGCTTGAGCCTTTGCCTCGGTTACAGTCTTGTCGCTCTTGCCAAACGGCCACCACCAATGTCCGCCTTCCGCTTTCGCCTGGGTTTCGGTCTTTTGCGTTTCTACCTTCGCCTGGGGGACTGGCTCCTTGGCAGTGGCAACGTCGCTTTCCTTGTGAAAATAACTGCAGGCGGAAACGCTCATGCAGAGAACGACAGTAGTAGTCTTGAGCAGCTTCATGCGTTTTTATCCCATCAGGCGCAAGCCCGCCGAATCGGCACCGACAGGCAAAGTTAAAGTGGTTTCTTAGATTGTGTCTTTAACTGATTATTTCGCAAGGGGTGTACGTTGTCCTTTTGTATCAACCGACAAGCGGTTGAGTAGACTCAGTGGCGAAACGGTCAGGTGAACGAGGGCGGCAAGGGTATCACGTCATAGACGGTGCTTATCAAACGATAGATAGCTCGCTATTGAAATTGCCATTGGCCATCACTACGCTGGGCGCGTCAATTTGTCCTCCCTTGCGTACACTCATGTCTATAAATACACCTAAAGAAATCGCAACACTGGCGATACAGGCTGGTATTGCCAAAAATCGGCTTTCCATTCCTACCCTATTCATTCTTGGCGTTATGGCCGGCGCGTTCATTGCGACTGGTTTTCTTCTCGATATTCACGTTATTGGCACCATGCCCGCCGAATGGGGCTCGTTTGCAGGCTTCGTTGGCGCAGCGGTTTTCCCGGTCGGCCTGATCATGACCGTGCTGGCAGGCGGTGAGTTACTGACGGGCAATATGCTGCTGCTTCCTCTGGCACGTTTTGCAGGCGGTATCAGCACGATGGGGGTGATTCGCAACTGGCTATGGGTCACGCTTGCCAACTTTGTCGGCAGCCTGGCTGTCGCGTACTTCTTCGGTCATATGCTGGGTCTCACCGAGGGTGCATTCCTGGGCAAGACCGTTGCCATTGCGCAGGCAAAGATGAACGCCGACTTCCTTCACGCCTTCGTTTCCGGTATCGGATGCAACTGGCTCGTCTGTCTGGGCGTCTGGATCGCGTTTGCCAGCAAGGATGTGGTAGGTAAAGTCGTGGGCATGTGGTTTCCCGTCATGGCCTTTGTTGCCATCGGTTTTCAGCATGTGGTTGCCAACATGTTTATCATTCCAGCCGCTATCTTTGCAGGCCAGGCTACCTGGGCCCAATGTCTGCCCAACCTGGTAGCGGTTTTCCTGGGTAATGCTGTGGGTGGCGCCGGCTTTGTAGGGTTGGCCTATTTTCTGGCCTATCGCCCTGCATCTGCGCAAGCGACGGCCGATCTGGCGTCAGCGCTACAAAAGACCCAGGCGGATCTTGCACCCACAACACCCACACTCAAGGCCGTGAACGACTGATAAGTTGAAGTGCATAGCGGATTGACCGGCCACCCCTGCCGGTCAATCCATCCTATCCTGATGTCAGAGGCATTGCCCAACGGCTTCTGCCAGCTGCTGAGCTCGCGGGTCCATGAGAATATAAGGTCCCAATGTGTTGGTGGCGAAACCAAATGCTACCCTGCGCTCAGGGTCGGCGAACCCGATAGACCCACCCGCACCTGGATGACCAAAGGCCTGCACGCCCAGGCCATAGGTTGCGTTGGCGTGGTCAGGCTGGTCCAGCATGAATCCCAGGCCGAAGCGTGTCGAGGTCATTAGCGTCCTGTCGTCACCCCGACTATGTTCCGTGAGCATGTGCTGCAAGACCGTCTGGTCCAGCAATCGACCGTCGAGCAGCCCCGCATAAAACCCTGCCAGTGAGCGCGCATTGCCATGACCGTTGACGGCAGGCTGCTCGAAACGGCGCCACTCCGGTTTATTGGTGCTGGTCAGAATGCCCGGCGGGTTGGCAAAAGCACGGGTACTCAAGGCTTGGGGGTCGGTCATGGTGGTCTTCAAGAGACGCTGGGCGGCAGCATCCCCCATGTCGCCCTTGCCTCGAGCAATATGCGCAACCCGATACTCTTCGCTCTCAGGCAGACCGATATGAAAATCCAGCCCAAGCGGCCTGGCCGTTCGGGCAACAATAGCTTCCCCTGGTGAGCGGCCATCAATGCGGCGAATCAGTTCTCCCATCAGCCAGCCATAGGTCATCGGTGAATAGCCGTGGCTCTCGCCTGGCGTCCACCAAGGCGTTTCGGCGGCAAGGGCAGCCGTCATGGTGTCCCAGTCATACAGCGCACTGGCAGGCAATGGAGCACGCAAGGCAGCCAGTCCTGCCTGATGGCACAGTAACTGGCGCACCGTAATGGCACCCTTGCCTGCAGCTGCAAACTCTGGCCAGTAATGTTGTACTGGTTTATCCAGTTCAAGCCTGCCCTCTTGAACCAACTGCATGGCAGCCACGGCAGTAAAGGCTTTGGTGCAGGAAAACAGATTCAGTATCGTGTCCGTCTGCCAGGCGCTCTGCGCATCCTTGTCCGCCGTGCCTGCCCAGAGATCCAGAACGGTTTCGCCGTCCACCTGAACGCACAGGGCTGCACCGCGGGTATGCACGCCTCGCCCCGGCTCGTCGAACAGAGCACTGAAGCGGTCCCTGACGGTTTCAAAGGCCAGATCGAAATAACCTTGGATCTGCACAGCTGTCTCCTCATCGTGGTCATATTCAAGTCTCTCACACTGACGAGAAGAGACCTCTACTGCTGCACTTCCAGCCGGAACGGCGGTAAGGTGCTCAGGATGGCCTTGCCATAACGCTGCGTAACGACACGACGATCCAGCAGGCTGATCGTGCCGCTGTCCGACTCGGTGCGTAGGAGACGTCCACAAGCCTGGATCAGGCGCAGCGAGGCATCGGGCACAGCGATTTCCATGAACGGATTGCCACCCCGTGCCTCGATCCATTCGGCCAAAGCAGCCTCGACAGGATCATCCGGCACCGCAAAGGGAATCTTGGCAATCACGACGTGCTCACAATAGGCCCCGGGCAGGTCGACCCCTTCGGCAAAGCTGGCCAGACCGAACAATACGCTGGGCTCGCCATCATCCACACGGGAGCGGTGCTTATTGAGCGTCTCCTGCTTGGACAGGTTGCCCTGGATCAGTACACGGCGGCGCCAGTCACGCTCCAGCCCATCGAAGACATCCTGCATCTGTCGCCGGGAAGAAAACAGCACCAATGCCCCCTTGGCCCCTTCCAGCATATCGGGCAGCTCTCGCACGATAGCCGCCGTATGGGCCGCAGAGTCTCTCGGATCCGCCTGCAGATTGGGTACGCGCAATAACCCTGCCTCGGCATATTTGAAGGGACTGGGCACAATTGCCGTGTTGGCGCTTTGAGGCAGGCCTGCCCGCATCCGAAAACGATCGAATGTCCCCAGCGCCGTCAAGGTGGCGGAAGTTACCAGCGCGCCATAAGCCACATTCCATAGCGTACGGCGTAGCGTTTCCGCAGCCAGGATGGGACTAGCATTGACCTCGATATCATGAAACGAGCCGGATTCCACTAACGTCAGCCAACGCGCCATTGGTGGTGAGTCGGTCGGATCTTCCAGCGTAAAGGCCGTCCACAGCTCCCAATTACCCTGGGACCGAGCCAGCAGGCTGCCAAACAGCGGATACCACTCTTCTGCCTGATAGCTTGCAATGCCAATGCTTTTCTCCCCGTCCATGGCCTCTTTCAAGAGGTCCGTAAGACGAGTGAACAGGTCGGACAGCTGGGCAAAGCCCTTTTTGAGCTCAGCTCCCATTTCCCTTAAATCCGCTGGGACGAGGCCACCAACGAACCGATGGCGAGGCCGATCACGCCCCTCCATGTCTTCGCCGGCGCGAAACTCGGCCAGCTGCTCACAGGCTGTAAACATGAACTGCTGCTGGGTACGAATCTGTCTGGCCAGTTCGGGTACTTGCTCAACCAGCCGCCCAAGCTCGCCCGGCAAGGGATGTTGAGCCAGCAGCTTGGTCAGATTCTTGGCGATTTGCTCCAGCCACTCGGCCGTGGAGCGCAGGCGGGTAAAGTGAGCGAAGTGATTGATCGCCTTGTCCGGCAGGTGATGGCCTTCGTCAAACACATAAATGGTATCGCGCGGGTCGGGCAGAATAGCCCCGCCACCGAGCGCAAGGTCAGCCAGTACAAGATCATGGTTGGTAACGATCACGTCTACCTTGGTCATGCCTTCACGGGCACGGAAAAAGGCGCATTGCTGAAAATTCGGGCAGTGCCGATTGGTGCACTGCGTATGGTCAGTGGTTATTTGTGACCAGTGTTGGTCATCAATGGCTTCTGGCCAGCTGTCACGGTCACCGTCCCAGCGATTACTGGCCAAGCGCTCGATCATCTTCGTAAACAGCTTCTGACCAGCCTCATCGACGTCGATCGTAAAGCCATCATCCGCAAACAGCTGAGCGGTCGTATTCTGGGCTTCGCTTTCCTGCAACATGAGATCCAGGCGCGACAGGCACAGGTAGCGCCCTCGCCCCTTTGCCAGGGCAAAATTGAACGACAGACCACTGTTACGCAGGATATCCGGAAGGTCTTTGTTGACGATCTGCTCCTGCAGAGCCACTGTTGCCGTCGCAATGACCAGACGCTTGCCGGCCGCCTTGGCCGCAGGAATGGCGGCGAGACTATAGGCAACGGTCTTGCCGGTACCGGTTCCGGCTTCCACAGCCACGACGGCAGGATCGCCAACGCGACGCCCTTCGTCATCCTGCTTGATCGCACCGAGCCCTTTAGCCGTCTCGGCAATCATCAGCCGCTGACCATAGCGCGGCTTGAGCGACTTGGCTTCGAGAAAGCGGGTATAAGCCCCCTGAATCTGGGACTTGAGTTCGGCACTAAGCATGGGGTTCCTCGACAGGGAAGCGTCATACGCTTCCGGCAGGCACCGCGGGTAGGCGGCCCTATCAGACACACAGGACTGTATAAATTATCAGTACTTGAACAGAAGCGCTATGATAACGCGCCTTCACGCCAGTGCCGAACGTATCATCCGATTTCGGCACCGATTTATCAGGAATGTTTGAATGACACCCTCTACCTGGCTCTATACCATCCATGTTCTTGCTGCCGTGCTTTGGGTAGGCGGCCTCTTTTTCGCCTGGGTCATTCTGCATCCGGTAGTTACTGCAATACTGGATATCCCGTCACGCGCCCGCTTCTGGAATACGCTATTTCCACAATTCTTTCGCTGGGTGTGGGGAGTCGTTATTGTACTACCGGCTACAGGAATTGGGATTCTTCAGCTTAATTTCAATGGCTTCGAAACTGCGCCCCGCTATATCCAGATCATGATGGGATTGTATCTGGCCATGGTGGCGCTGTTCCTCAAGATCCAGGCCGTTCAGCTGCCTCAGCTCAAACGGAGCGTATCAGATCAGGATTGGCCGACGGCCGCCCAGACGCTGAAGCGAATCCGGACACTGGCAGGCTTTAACCTTTTGCTTGGCGTCATTGTGCTGATTGTCGCGGCGGCTCGTCTTAATACCTTTAGCTGAATCAATTTGCTGCAGCTACCGTAATCGGCAGGCGATACCAGTGGAAGACGCCAAACAGCAGCACCTGAAGCCGATCCAACCATGGGCTCGGTCGGTTTCTGACGCGTGCACCCACAGCAAGCGCTTCGATGACATGCAGAATCAACAATGTCACTGCAGCGCCATTGATCAATAGCTGAAAGGGATAAGCGAAAGGCTCAAGAAGATTGGCCAGGACTGCCAACCAAAACACCAGAAACGCCACTTTGCCCACAATACTCAATAGCCTCATCACCGCCTCCTTTGTTTCAGACGATGACCATACCTGAGTTTGCTCCAGGTGCAAGCCTCTGGCAGGCACCTGGAATAGGCCTCAAGACAGGTTACTGACGCTCGACTAAGATCTCTACGCGCCGGTTGGTAGCACGACCTTCTGCCGTTTCGTTGGTAGCCACAGGCTGACTTTCCCCAAGCCCTTGGACAGAGACAATACTGGCCGCCGGAACGCCCGACTGAACCAGGTAATTACGCACGGCTGCTGCACGACGCTCAGACAGGCGCTGGTTGTACTTTTCAGTACCCTTGCTGTCAGTATGCCCGTTAATTGTCAGCCGTGTCGTGGACGCTTCGTTTCTTAACCGGGAGGCTACGGTATCGAGCTGCGCACGGTCCGCCGGGCTGATTTCGGCCGAATCGAAGGCAAAGTGCAGATCACGTACAACAATGGTCTCTTGGCGAGGAAGCGGCTCGGGTGCAGGCGTGGGAGCCGGCGCAGGCGTTACCGGTTCGACAGCAGCTACCTGCTCCTCACCCTGCCCATGAACATAGCAGTAAGCCCCCGCCGTGGCGCCGGCAACCAGCCCGCCCCACCCAGCATAGCTACTGCTTTCAATGGCGCCGACGGCCGCACCCGTGGCACCACCAATGGCGGCACACGCAGGCCAGTCCGTTTTCTTTACACCAGCGCAACCTGTTAAAACACTGCCCACCAGAATGAGGGGTAAAGCGGTCCTTATAATCGTCATTGTTGTCTCCTATTAAGGACTAGAAAAAGCGACCTCGAAAAAGGAATTGGACATCGATTTCTCCGCTCCGTCAGACTGGCGGTACAGGCCTGATCTTGACAGTGCCGCTTGATTAGTCTCCACAACAACCGCCGAGGTTCCACATGACCGCGACATTATCGTCACGCACTCCGCAACAGGCCTTGGCCGCGCTATTGGATCACTACACCCCTACTCGCCTGCTGATGGTCAGTACCAGCGAGATACCCGCCGTGCAGGCTTTCAAGGCAGCTCACCCTGACTGCGAGTTGACGCAGTCCCCTGCCGGATCATTACAGGAACCGGTATCCCACCAACGCTATGACCTGGCTATCCTGGCTGACTGTCTGGAACACCTGTCCGTACGTGAAGGTCAGCAACTACTGGGCGGAATCCGCAACCTCAACGCCAGTCGGCTGGCTGTCCTGGTCGATCTGGCCGCCAGCCAATGGCAGCCCAGGGACTTCTATGCTCTGGCCATGCAACAGAGCGAGCGCTTTCAGCGTGATCAGCAAACCCTGACGTTGTTCACGTATGATCTGCATGATTACAAGCAGGTACCGGACTGGCTGAACGCCCGCTTCTGGGCCCATCCTGAACTCTTTGGAAAATATTGGTGGTAACGATGGCATCTGCTCCTTGCCCATGCGGCAGCGACGAGCTACTCGGCAACTGCTGCGGCCGCTATCATTCAGGTGCCTCAGCCCCTACAGCGGAGGCGCTGATGCGCTCGCGTTACAGCGCCTATGTGCTGGGGTTGATCGACTACCTGATCGAGACGACCTTGCCTGCACAACAGGCAGGACTGGACAGGGCAGCCATAAGCGCCTGGAGTGCCCAGAGCACCTGGCTTGGGCTTGAGGTTGAAGGCCATGAGCCTCTGGGAGGCGTGCCTGAGCACGCCTGGGTCATCTTTGTGGCCCGCTGGCACGATGCGCAGGGTGACCATGCCCACCGTGAGCGCTCGGCGTTTGTTCAACAGCAGGGGCGCTGGTATTTCCTGGATCCGACCGTGCCCATGACGGCAGGCCGCAACGACCCCTGCCCATGTGGCAGCACAACCAAATTCAAGAAATGTTGCGGCCCTTTCCTGCCATGAGTAGAGCCGCTACACCAGTTTGAGATGAGACGTATCGGGCACCTGGACGGCTGTCTGTGGCCTTTCCTCGCCCATGTCGCTTCCTACCGGTGCCAGTGTGAGCTTGCCCAGATCAACCTGGGGCGGAGCGACCTCGGCCTTCTGGTCCTGCAGATCCGCTCCAACCGGTGCCAAGCCAAAGTCCGGAGCATCCACATTGACGAACGCTGCCATGACCTCATCGCGCGGTGCGACGGAGACGCGACGTGCTACAGACGATGCGCCCGACTCCGCCTTTTCGGCATTGACTGGAGCTGGTGCAAGGTCGATCTCTTCGGCAATCGCCATTGACACGACTTCAACCCTGGCACCGGCATGGGTCAGCGCAGCCCGATATTTTTCAGCAGCGGCTGCATCCAGTCTATTCTTGATAATGACGCGGCGCCCGGAAAATAGCTGAGCGATACGCTTCTCGTCCGCCTGGAACAACCGAGCCAGATTGGCACGTACTTGCGCTTCGTCAGCACCTGTCACTACCTCACCGGAAAAGGCGATCTCGAAAAGGCTCATGTTCATCATCCTGTCTAGCTTGAGGGCTATAAGTTCTGTAGATTGCTTACCGCCTGAGGAGCGGCTAGCCCGTTTTTCAACCTGTATAAGTACAACATAATGGCCCAGGCACTTGCCGACTTCAGAATAAAATGAGCATGGCTCGCGTTTGGGTAAGGTCCAGCTTATGCCAGGCACGCCTGTGCAACAATCGGACCGAGCTATTTTTCGATGCGCCGACGCGCTGTAACCGCTGCCCTTCGTTATGGAGTCGTCACATGTTTTTTCGGGCATTCAACAGGAGAGTCCTGGGTCTCTCGCTAGGCGTCCTGATCCTGTTTGGAGTCAGTGGCTGTACGTGGTTCTCCAGGGGTTACGAAGACCCTGAAATACAGCTGACCCAGGTAGACCTGCTCAAAGCCAAATTATGGGGACAGGAATTCCTGTTGCACTTCAAGGTGGACAACCCCAACGATATTGATCTGCCCATTCGTGGCATGACGTATGCGATCTACCTGGAAGATATTCCCCTTGCCGAAGGCGAAACGGGGCGTAACTTCACGATCCCAGCCTCTGGCAGCACGGAGTTTACCCTCCCCGTGCAGACCAATATGTGGCGGTACGTCAAAGACATCGTCAAACTGATCAAACGGACCGACAAGCCCGTTCATTATCGTCTCGTTGGCGAAGTGAAGACCGGTTTGATGTTTGGCCGCAGCGTCTATATATCGCGCAGCGGCGAGATCGTACCGAACAATTTTTTACCGGAGTAATCAATGAACCAGCAACCCCACGTCCACGGCCCTGACTGCAATCATGACCACGATCACGGCCATCATCACCATGTTCATGGGCCGCATTGCAATCATGGTCCAGCTACCCCTGTTCGCAACCCACTCAAAGAGATCGGTCGCAACGATCCCTGCCCGTGCGGAAGCGAGAAAAAGTACAAGAAGTGCCACGGCGCTTCATGAATAAATGACGGCCCACTGATGTGGGCCGCTCTCGTTCATCGTTCCTTTCGAACTGTAAGCGTCCAGCCCGGTCACTCCTTTGGCAGTACCCTTTGCCCCGGAGAGCCTTGATGATCGATCTTTATTACTGGACTACCCCCAACGGCCACAAAGTAACGCTGTTTCTTGAGGAAGCCGAACTGCCCTACCGCATTCATCCCATCAACATCATGAAGGATGAACAGTTTGCGCCAGACTTTCTGAAGATTTCGCCCAACAACAAGATTCCTGCCATTGTCGATCAGAACCCGGCAGATAATGGCAGCCCCGTGACGCTGTTCGAGTCTGGCGCCATCCTGCTCTATCTGGCAGAAAAAACCGGCAAATTCATCCCGCTGAATATCCGCGGACGTCAGGAGGTCATGCAGTGGCTATTCTGGCAAATGGGCGGTCTGGGCCCTATGGCCGGTCAGAACCACCATTTCGGGCGTTTCGCCAAAGAGAAGATTCCTTATGCGATTGATCGCTACGTGAGCGAGACCGCGCGCCTTTACAGCGTACTGAACAAGCGACTGGAAGATCGGGACTTTGTGGCGGGTGGGGAATACACCATTGCCGACATGGCCATTTATCCGTGGATTGTGCCCTACGAATGGCAACAGCAAAAGCTGGAAGACTATCCCAATATCAAGCGGTGGTTTGAGACGATTAGCATGCGAACCGCTACTGTCCGCGCCTATGACCTCGTCAACAAGGTAAACCCGCCAGCGGCGAGCTGATTGCCAGAACGGGCGTCGGCAGCGCTATAGCGACCGACGCCTGTCATGATCACGTCAGCGGCTGACCGTCATCATCGTGGAAGCGCGCCTTTTCAACCGCTGGCGTGCGCCAGCCAGCCGACACACCCCACAGGAAAAACACCAGACCAATCACCGCCACTACCGCCAGATCCCATCCGTATGGCAGATAACCCTGGCCACCGAAACGGTCGCTTCCCGCCCAGGAGACCGCTGCCAACACCGGCAGGAAACACAGCAGCCACAGCGAGCCGAAGAAATGACGGCTGAAACCCTTCCACCCCTGCCTGGCCTGGTAATAGATGTATATGGGCAATGCCGCCACGATCAGCAGCATGATTTCACCTGTCCGAGGCCACTTGGCCCAGTAGAGAAGCTCAGTGGCGAAAATGAACGCCAGTGCGGCTAAAACAGACAGCCCTCGGATTCGCAAAGGGCGATAGAGCTCAGGCGCCGTCCGCCGCAATGCCATGACACTTACCGGCCCGGTCAGGTAGGAAATGATCGTGGCAACAGAAATAACTGCCGCCAGTGTGCCCCAGCCCCGGAAGAAAAACAGGAAGATGAAGGACACCGCAAGGTTCAGCCACATGGCCGGGCGGGGAATCCCGAACTTGGGATGTACATGCCCGAACATGGCCGGCAGGCTGCCGTTGCGCTGGATACCATAGATCATCCGCGCAGTGGTGGCGGTATAAGTAGCGCCTGTTCCGCTCGGGCTGACAAAGGCGTCCGCATAGAGCAGAAAGGCTAGCCAGTTCAGGTTCAAGGCCAGCGCCAGTTGGGCAAAAGGTGAGCTATATTCAAGACCTGCCCATCCCTCGTGCAGATGCTCAGGAGGAACGGCGCCTAGAAAAGCGACCTGGAGCAGCAGGTAGATCACCGTGGCGATAATAATCGAACCGATTACCCCAAAGGGTACGCTACGGCCGGGATTATGCGCCTCGCCTGCAAGATTTACCGGACTTTGGAAACCATTGAAACTGAACACAATGCCGCTGATGGCTACTGCTGTCAGAACGGCCGAAATACTGATGGAGTGGTCTTCGCCGGTGATGCCAACGGTAAAATTCTCACTGTGAAAACCTGACAGCATGAGCGCTATGGCGGTCAGTGCCGGTACCAATAACTTAAATATCGTGATTGCACTGTTGCTGCGGGCATAGAGCTTGACGCCCCAAAAGTTGAGCAGGAAGTACACGACTACCAGGAGCGCGGCCAGTATCAGACCGGTTGTACTCAACTCGCCATGACCGCTGCTGACACTGTAAAGGTCCTGCGCCCATTGCCAGGGCCAGGACGCCATATACTGAACGGACGCCTCGGCCTCGACCGGGATGACCGATACAATCGCGATCCAATTGGCCCATCCGCCAATGAACCCGACCAGAGAGCCGTGCGAATAGTGCCCATAACGCACCATGCCGCCCGACTCTGGAAACATGGCACCCAGCTCGGCATAGGTCAGCGCGATGAAAAGAATGATCACTGCACCTAATAACCACGCATAGATAGCCCCAGGGCCTGCCAGCTGGGCAGCATGCCAGGCACCAAACAACCAGCCGGATCCGATGATCGACCCCAGCCCAGTAAACATTAAAGCCAGAGGCCCTAAATCGCGACGGATCGCGCGCTCATTCGACATCGTGTACTCCTTGGTCAGCGCCTTAAAAGACGGGCTCAAGGCCGATGAACAGAGCAACAACGGGCCAAAAGTCGCCCGTCCAATTGGCGAAGCGACAAATCATGTCAGAATGTTTCTGTCGTGATAAGGATTAAATGTCGTTTTTAAACAAGTGTGATCCGCTTCACTGGTCAGAAAAATCACACCCGCTGGCGGAATGGACTGGACAGTGCTTGCCTGGATAACAACGCCTCACTAACGTAGCGCGCTTTTGAAACCCTGCTCCTCTGGAGACTATCCGTTCATGGATTTTCCTGCTTACCGGCGCCATCTGGGTCGCCTTGGTCTTGTTTCAGTACTGGGGCTTGCGGGCTGCCAGACAACGTTTGATCAACGTGACACGGATAGCCTTCCACCCAGCTTGGGCGTTCAGCCCATCAAGGGACTTGCAGAAAACGCGTCGATTCGGCGAAGCGAACTGGGCGTGCCCCTGATCGAAACATCGACCTTTCACGATGCGCTGTTCACGCTGGGTTATGTCCACGCATCGGATCGACTGAGCCAAATGATTACCTTGCGCCTGCTGGCGCAAGGACGGCTGGCAGAAATGGCAGGGCCGGACGCATTGGACACCGATCGCCTTATGCGTGCGGTCAATCTCAGGAAAACGGCAGAAACTGCCTACAAGAATGCATCGCCACGCCTGAAGAAATTCCTAGAGGTCTACGCTCGCGGCGTTAACGCCTACCTGTTCCGTTACCGGAACAAGCTTCCAGCAGATCTGGCCGCCACCGGTTATCAGCCTGAATATTGGAAGCCTGAGGACTCCGCCCTGCTCTTTGCTCTGCTCGATTTCAGTCTGTCCGTCAATCTGAACGAGGAACTGGCCAGTCTGGCGTTGGCACAAAAGGTCAGCGCCGATACCTTGGCCTGGTTGCTGCCCAGCTATCCCGATGAGCCGATTCCCGTCGACGAAGCTGCCAAACTCAACGGTTTGTCCTTGGCGGGACAAATCCCAGGGCTGGAGGCGTTGAACACAGCCTCAACACGCCTCGCCCAGGTAAACGGATTGACGGTTCCCGCTGGAAGCAGCTGGGCTATTGCTCCGCAGCGCAGTCGCAGCGGCAAGAGCCTGTTGGCAGGTGACCTCAGCCAATCGCTAGCCCTGTCATCAGCCTGGAGCTACGTACAGGTTCGTGCGCCCCGTTATCAGGCGGCAGGATTGTCCCTAGCGGGAACGCCGTTCATTCTTTCCGGCTACAACGGCAAGCTGGCCTGGTCGTTTTCTCCAGCCATGGGCGACACTCAGGATCTATATCTTGAACGTGTACGCACCCAGGGCAGCGGCTTGAGCTACGAGGTCAATGGAAAATGGACACCTGCAGCGGTCCGTTCCGAGGCCTTTTTCATCAAAGGCCAGCGGCCGGTACGAGAGACTGTCTTCGAAACCCGGCATGGCCCGCTGATCAATCATCAAGTCGGCCAGCAAAGCGGTTATGGTCTGGCCTTGCGCAGGGCTACGCTCGATACGGACAAATCCATGGATGCAGTATTCGACCTGAGCCGGGCTAAGGATGTTGACCGCGCGTTCGAGATAACCCGAGACATCCGAGCGCTTGCGCTGAATATAGTCTTTGCCGACGCCGAACATGTTGCGTGGCAGGTGACCGGCCTGTACCCCAACCGCCGAGAAGGACGCGGGCTGCTGCCCTCACCCGGGTGGACCGATCGTTATGAATGGGATGGTTTTGCCGACCCGATGTTGCATCCCTATGACCAGGACCCTTCCCAAGGGTGGCTTGGCAATGCTGGCAACCGTACGGTACCGCTGGGATATGGCATGCAGCTATCAAGCTCATGGCAGGCTCCTGAGCGGGCCGAACGTATCGCTCAGCTTGCAGACTCGCAGACACGGCTGGAAGCTCGCAACCTGATGGCCATGCAGGCAGACCAGACCTCACCGTTGGTCGCCAAGGTCCAGGCCATGCTGAGCGCACCGGGCATGGCTCAGCCCCTCAAATCGGCCATCGAGGCCCTACCGGCTGAGCAACGCGCACATGCCACCGAGGCCTTGCGCCGAATCGGCACGTTCGATGGGCGCCTATTGGCCACGTCAGCCGATGCGGCCGTCTATGAAGCGTTTCTGCAGGCTACCGCTCGACTGACTTTTGCCGATGAACTGGGAGGAAGCAACAGCCCGGCGATGCAGGCCCTCAACCGGATCGACACGCTCTCTTACTCAGCTCAAATCGATCATCTTCTGACCCGGGACGATAGTCCTTTCTGGAATGATACCCAGACGACAGCCGGACACGACAAGCCGGCCATTCTTGCCCAGGCGCTTGCCTCAGCCATTGCCGAATGCGAGCAGGCCATGGGTAATGACCGAAACAGCTGGCAATGGGG
This sequence comes from Pseudomonas sp. MAG002Y, assembly GCF_019400845.1. Classification (NCBI taxonomy): domain Bacteria; kingdom Pseudomonadati; phylum Pseudomonadota; class Gammaproteobacteria; order Pseudomonadales; family Pseudomonadaceae; genus Pseudomonas; species Pseudomonas sp. MAG002Y. The sequence continues at coordinate 147,181 of NZ_WOEJ01000007.1, forward strand.
GCGTCTGCACACGTATGACTGGCAGGGCGAAACCGAACAGGCGGCTGCCCGGCCAGGTACCAATACACGCTATCCCGCTCGCCTGGCATATCCAGCAGGCGGTGACTTCTCGACACTAGATCGCTCGGCCTATGGCTGGGGCAAAGGCTTTGGGGCACACAGTGCCAACAGCTTGCGCATGGTCGTGGATTTTGGTCAGCCGGAACCATTCATGGCCATTGATGGCAAGGGGCAGTCGGATAATCCGGCCAGCCCTTACTACGGCAAGGGCATCGAACCCTGGCTGAAAGGTCAGTATTCCAGCTTCCCCTTCCAGCCGCACAATCTGGACCGTGTTTATGGCACGCGTCGTCTGACGCTAACGCCTGCCCAGTAAGCGAGCCGGCCCTGGCATATCACTTGCTTCATGTCTCTTCAGAAGCAAGTGCCAACGGCGGCATTTGCTGACCGTATATTCGACAATGGCGTCGTTCTGCGCCGATAACCCTTGTTATCGGCCTTAACGGCGCTTTTTTGTTTATGTTTTTGCCAAGGCTTGCTATGACGACGATTAACGCCCTCGCCTGGGTATCAGGCTCGGATGCACCAGAACGGAGCATTGTAAATCTGGGCTTCATGCCCCTGACCGACGCTGCCTCGCTGATCGTGGCAGCCACTCAAGGATTTGCTCAACCCTACGGATTGACCCTGCACCTGCATCGTCAGCCGTCCTGGTCAGCCCTGAGGGATCGTCTACTCAATGGCGAGCTGGATGCGGCGCACAGCTTGTACAGCATGATCTATGGCCTGCAATTGGGGCTGGGCAGCTCGTCACCTACCGACATGGCTGTCCTGATGGGCTTGGCCCAGAATGGGCAAAGCATCAACCTCTCAGCCTCGCTCGCGACCGAAGGTGTCACTACAGCTGAAGCACTGGCACACCGTATTCAGCAGTCTTCGCAGGCTCCGCTTGTGCTGGCGCATACCCTACCCACCGGGACTCATGCGCTCTGGCTGTACTACTGGCTGGCCGCCAAAAGCATCCATCCGCTGGAAGATGTGAGCACCGCTGTGGTGCCTCCACCGATGATGGTGGAGCATTTACGCGCTGGCCGAATCGATGGATATTGTGTAGGCGAGCCCTGGGGCGCCTCGGCCATTGAGCAAGGCCTGGGCGTGACCCTGGCTACAACGCAATCCATCTGGCCGGATCATCCAGAAAAGGTGTTGGCCTGTACCCGTGCGTTTGCCGAGCAGAATCCCAACACGGCCCGCGCCTTGATCTGTGCCCTGCTCGATGCCAGCCGGTTCATCGAGGAAAGCCTCGAGAATCGTCGCAGCACTGCACAACTGATCAGCGGCGCCGCTTATATCAACGCACCGGTAAGCGCCATCGAGCCGCGCATGCTGGGTCAGTACACAAATGGACTGGGGCAGCGCTGGCAGGATGAGCATCCCCTGCGCTTCTTTCATAAGGGTGCAGTCAATATGCCCTATCTATCAGATGGCATGTGGTTCATGACTCAATTCCGCCGCTGGGGTCTTTTGCGCAATGATCCTGACTACGTGGGAGTGGCCCGTCAGGTACAGCAGCTCTCGCTTTACGGCGAGGCGGCAGCGCGTGTAGGCGTGGAGGTTCCTGATCAGCCCCTGCGCAGCGCTACGCTCATTGACGGCCGGGTATGGGATGGACAGGATCCGGCAGGCTACGCCCGCAGCTTTACCCTGCATGCCCTGGCTGACGCCATGCTTAATCCACTGACTTGACTTCGAGGCGACAAGCACCATGCGCATTCTGCTTATCGACGACACCCCGAAGAAGGTAGGCCGCCTGAAGGCCGCCCTGCTGGAAGCCGGCTTTGACGTAATCGAAGAGTCCGGCCTGACCATAGACCTGCCCGCCCGAATCGAAGCGATCCGCCCCGATGTCATCCTGTTCGACACCCAGTCGCCCAGCCGTGACGTTATGGATCAGGTATGCCTGGTGACGCGAGACCGCCCTCGGCCAATCGTCATGTTTACCGACGAGCACGATCCAGATGTCATGCGCCAGGCAATTCAGTCAGGCGTCAGCGCCTATATCGTGGAAGGCATTCATGCCCAACGATTGCAACCGATCCTCGACGTGGCCATGGCACGCTTCGAAACCGATCAGGCTCTGCGCGCCCAGCTGCAGGCACGGGAACAGCAACTAGCCGAGCGCAAGCGAATCGAGCTGGCGAAAGGCATGTTGATGAAAATGCGGGACTGCAATGAGGAACAGGCTTACACCCTGATGCGCCGCCAGGCCATGAGTAAACAGCAAAAGCTCGTTCAGGTAGCTGAGCAGATCATTTCCATGAACGAGCTGCTCGGCATGTAAAGCCTCTCATTGACGTTGTTGCACGGAGTGCGCTGGCGAGGTTGGCAGCGCAGTGACCGTCTGACTCAAGCAGACCCGGTTACGGCCCTCGCGCTTGGCTTCGTAGAGCGCCTTGTCGGCCGCCTGCAGCAGCTCCTCGGCCTTCTGACCGCTCTGTGGATACATGGCAATACCCAGCGAAATGGTGACCGGGCCCAGAGGTGTACCGCCATAGACCAGTTGCATGTGACTGACCGCCTCACGTAGCGCCTCGCAACGCGCCAGGGCGCCTGCCTGGGTGCACTCGGGCAATACCAGGGCAAACTCCTCTCCACCGAAGCGGCAGGCCAGATCACTGGCCCTGACCAGGCGTTTAACCTCCACGGCCAAATGCCTTAAGACCGCATCGCCAGCCTCATGGCCGTGAGTATCGTTAAACCGTTTGAAGTGATCCACGTCGAACAGCACGACAGCCGTTGTCGTCTGGTTGCGACTGGCACGCAGCAGTTCGCGGCTCAGAGTCTCATCGAGGAAACGGCGGTTGTGCAGTCCGGTCAGCGCATCCACGATGGACTGATGACGCAGGCTGTCACGCAGGGCCAGATTCGCCACGCCCAGGGATACCTGCTCGGCAAAGGCTTCGGCCAGTTTAAGTCCTGAGGTGGGATGCTCGCACAGTGTCAATACACCGATCGGCTCACCCTGCGCCATCAGTGGCACACAGACGTAGCCACCTTGCGCCTGGACGACATTGACCAGATGGGGACAGACCAGATCCTTGGTCACGTCATGAACATCATGGGTCTGCCCACGACGCACCGACCAGCACTGGTGAGGCTCGAACATGGTCTTCTGCTCAACCCAGCCATTCCAGGCTCCTGCGAGTTCCAGGACATCCCGCGAGGGGTGATACAGATGAATACACCCTGGGGCGGATCCGAACAGCTGGCTGGCGAACCGAGTGATGATGTCGTAGCACTCGGCAAAGTCTGTAGTTGAGTGCAAAGCGCTGGCCATACGGCTCATAAGCTCCGTTTCACGGTTGCGCAGTTCGAGCTGTTGCATGCCGTCGCTTAATTGCTCTGAGAGTTCAAGCAGGCGTTTTTCGCTTGTCTTGGTCTCATTTAGTACGCGGAACGTGAACTTATAAAGAATCGCAACGAGGACCAGATCGAGCATGGCAATAAGCAGGAGCGCAATACGGATGATCTGACGACGCCATTCCACCTGCTGAGATAGCAATATGCTCTCTTGCGACATACGATTTTCAATCGTGGCGACTTCCTGTCGAATGGTATCCATGAGCCGTTTTCCCTCCCCCGTGCTGACCCGTGCTACTGCCTCGGACAGCCCCCGCTCACGGCGCAGCTGAATAGTGCCATTCCAATAGGCTCGCTGCTGACCGATCATATCCTGAAGGGCAGCAAACTCAGGGTACTGCTTCGCATCCATTGCTTGCCGCAAGGGAATCACAAGATGGTCGACCTCGGCATATCCTTGAAACAGAGGCGTCAGATAATCTTCACGGCCTGTAATGATGAACCCACGCTGGCCGGTTTCACCATCCTTGATTGCTGAAAATAAGCGCTGCAGCTGTTGGAGGCGCATTTCAGCTGCTTCGTAGTTATCCAGGCCGCTGCGAATCCAGCTGGTGCTGCTAAGAGGCACAATCACATTAAGAACCAGCATGGCGATGATTAGGCTGAATCGGCTACGCAACTGCGAAGCAGTCTTGGTCATTGCTTGTTTCCAGGAGATGCATCTATCGGATTAGAAGTCTAGCCGCTGCTGATCAATCCATAAGCAGTGTTTGCAGGAAGCAATCGAGCAAAAAGGCAGAACAACGGTCATACCGGTAAGTCTGCCTGTTTTTTCCGGCAGGCGACAGGTTTGTTCGATCTCTCTTGAAGGCGGCCCCTATCTAGGCTATAAGCCCGGAAACCCCGTATGGACATCATCATGCTCAAACACCTGATCGGTCTGTTCAAAGCGCCTTCGGAAGAAGAGCGGAAATTGGCGCAAACGATCAACAACTCGTACAAGTCCCTTCGGGTCGTGGGCCGCGGTACCATCCGGATTGATCCTGAAGAAGTGTTCGACTCGCCGGAGTTCAAGCAGGATCTCGACCGAGCCAAGCGCCTTATCAACGGCTAAATGTTTCTTCTCCTTCTTCTGCCTATCCTGGTTAGCGGGTTTCTCGTCTGTCACAAGCACCCGCTTTTCTACTATCGCCTGCATCGCTACGAGGGACAGTACCTCTATTTGCAGAGCGCCCGGCTTGGTCTGTTTTGCGCGCTTCTTTCGCTGACCCTCAACCTCATGCTGTTTCTGCTCGTGGCCCAGCATGACTGGACGGTTGCAGGCCGTACCTTTTCGCTCGATTACTTTTCCGGCCTGGCGAGCTTGATCCTGCGGACCCATGCCATTGAGGAGGCGAGCCAGGCCGCCCAGCTCTCCTGGATTCTTATCCTCACCGTGACCGCACTCATGATCCCAAGGCCCTGGGCATTTCTGGCCAAGGCTTACATCAAGCGGCGGCATGGGTTGAAGGAAGAAAATTATGCAATGTTTCTCATGGCGGGCATCCTTAAGGACAGCCCGCTGGATGATCTGCTGTTCAATGCCACGATCAACCGCGAAACCCTGATGCTCTCTCTAGAGGAGCGCAAGGTCTATGTAGGCAAGATCACGACTCTGGGCGAACCCAGCGAAACGGAAGGTGCCGATCAGGAGGTCTGCATCAAGCCGATCATGAGTGGCTATCGGGACAAGGACAAACTCTGGGTAACGTTCACGACCCACTATGCCGATGCGGACAAGGATATTTACCTCACGCTGAAGCAGAGCCAGATCCTGTCTGCGACCAAGTTCGACTTTGATGCCTACGAGCGCTTTGTCCGCAGTAAAAAGCCGGACCATGTAACGTCCTAACAAGACGATGCCTGTGCCCCATATCCGGGCATGTCTATCCACGATGCGCTGTAATGATTCAGACGGGCGGATGGTCTGACGGTAAAACCGCAGGCCAGAGCGCTTTGCTGACTTGGCGTGGCGTTTGCTAATCCATCCGTAACGGTAGCCAACGGCGGTTACCCACCTACGACAAAGGCGTCGCGTTGCTCCTGCTCCGGCAGAGGGCAACGTGGCGCCTTTGTCGTTTCTGCCCCAATGCCCGGGGCGGGTGGACGCTCCGCGGTTGTGCTGAATGCCTGGCATTTCACAACGCACGTCAGGCGCGTTCGCCTTGTGATGTTCGAACTGAGGCCCTGCCGCGTGGCGGGTACATCGTTGATTACGAGGTGCACGAATGAACACGAGTTTCTGGAAAGCCGGCCATGCGCCGACCCTGTTCGCCGCGTTTCTATATTTCGATCTGAGTTTCATGGTCTGGTACGTGCTTGGCCCGCTAGCCGTGCAGATCGCGGCCGACCTGCAACTGACGACTCAGCAACGCAGCATGATGGTCGCCACGCCCATTCTGGCAGGCGCCGTGCTGCGTCTGATCCTCGGCTTTGTGGCTGACACGCTCTCGCCCAAGACCGCAGGCATTATTGGCCAGATCGCCGTTATCGCGGCGCTATTCGTGGCGTGGCAGATGGGTATCGACAGTTACGAGCAGGCTCTGCTGCTGGGACTCTTCCTGGGTTTTGCCGGCGCTTCCTTTGCCGTCGCCCTGCCCCTGGCCTCGCAATGGTATCCGCCGCAGCATCAGGGCAAGGCCATGGGCATTGCAGGTGCCGGCAACTCGGGAACGGTCTTCGCGGCGCTGTTCGCTCCTGGCCTTGCAAAACTGTTCGGCTGGACCAACGTCTTTGGCTGGGCGTTGATTCCGCTGGCCGCTACGCTCGTCTTCTTCATATTGTTTGCACGCAATGCACCGCAGCGGCCTGCGCCGAAGAAACTAGCCGACTATGCCAAGGCCCTGGGTGACCAGGACAGCTGGTGGTTCATGTTTTTCTACAGCGTGACCTTTGGTGGTTTTCTCGGCCTTGCCAGTACCCTGCCGGGTTACTTTCATGACCAATATGGCCTGGAGCCCGTCGTTGCCGGCTATTACACCGCCGCCTGCGTCTTTGGCGGTAGCCTGATGCGCCCGCTGGGTGGCGCGCTGGCTGATCGGATCGGCGGTATCCGCTGCCTGTTGGGCATGTATACCGTGGCAGCTGTCTGTATTGCCGCGGTGGGCTTCCATCTGCCCAGTGCAACGGCCGCCCTGGGGCTGTTCGTAGTCGCCATGCTGAGTCTGGGCGCAGGCAATGGCTCGGTTTTCCAGCTGGTGCCGCAGCGCTTTCGCAAGGAGATCGGCGTCATGACTGGCTTGATCGGTATGGCAGGTGGTATTGGAGGCTTTGTTCTGACGGCGGGCCTTGGTGCCATCAAGCAATCCACCGGTGATTATCAGCTGGGCCTCTGGCTATTCGCCTGCCTGGGCGTACTGGCCTGGTTTGGTCTGCTGAGTGTGAAGCGGCGTTGGAGAACCACCTGGGGATCGGCGGCCGTGTCTGCCGCACGCGTTTAACTCGAAGCGCCCGTCAAACGACGGGCATTTCGCTTCTAAACCTCTCTACTTCCTGACCGAATCCATGCCCCTTACCTTGAGCATCGGTGAAGCCACGGCCACCGGTCCACGACCGGAAAACCAGGACGCCCTGCGTAGCGTCACGCCGGCTCCCGCTCTGGCACTCAGCAAGGGGCATCTGTTTGCCCTGGCCGATGGAGTAAGCCACTGCGCCGACGGCGGATTGGCTGCCCGCTCAACCGTACAGGCGGTGGCGATGGATTATTACTCAACGCCCGAAACCTGGCCTATTGCACAGTCACTGGATCGTCTGCTCCTGGCACAGAACCGCTGGCTACAAGCCGGGGCCCAAGGCCAGCCGTTACTGACGACGCTGACGGCCCTTGTGCTCAGAGGGCACCGCTACACCCTTGCCCATGTAGGCGATTGTCGGGCCTATCACCTTAGAGGCCAGACACTCTCCTGTCTGACAGAAGACCACGTCTGGCAACAGCCCGGCATGCAACATGTTCTGACACGTGCTCTGGGGCTGGAAGCTCATCTGATCGTGGACTTTCATGAAGGTGATCTGCAAATCGGTGATTGCTTCCTGCTGGTCAGTGATGGAGTCTGGGCCTGCCTAGGTGATGCGGCTATACGACGTATATTGTTGGATGAAGCCAACCCCATGTCAGCGGCCCATGCCTTGATCCAGGCAGCCCATCTGGCGGGCAGTCAGGACAACGCCAGCGCGTTATTGATACGCGTCGATACACTGCCCGAAAAGCCCTTGGCGGATGCCCTCGCCGAGGTAGCGGGCTGGCCTGTTCCACCACGATTCAAAGAGGGCCAGATGTTCGAGGGCTGGCAGGTCGAACAGCGCCTGGCGATCTCTCAGCAGTCCTGGCTGTATCGCGTGCGTGACAGCGCCGGGCGGCCCTGGCTGCTCAAGACTCTCGCCCCAGGTCAGCAAGGTGATACCCAGGCCATGCAGGCGCTCCTGATGGAGGAGTGGTTTCTGCGCCGCGTCGCCGGAAGGGCTTTTGTCGAACTGCATCCACTGCCTCAACGTCAGCACCTGTATTACGTACAGCGTGAATACCCGGGCCGCACGCTGGCTGTCCAATTCAAACAGGCCGGTCCATTTCCGCTTGGCGAGTGGCTGGATACCGCAACCCGCCTCCTGCGCGCCCTGGGTCAACTGCATCGGCGCAATATTCTGCACCGGGATATCAAACCCGAGAATCTGCACCGGGGCGATGATGGCGAACTCAGGCTACTGGACTTTGGCCTTGCCTATTGCCCTGGCCTTTCCCATGAATGGGAGGGCGCGGTGCCGGGTACGCCCAGCTATCTGGCGCCCGAAACGTTCAAAGGTGCCGCACCAGGGCCGCAGCAGGATATCTTTGCAGTAGGCGTTACGCTCTATTACCTGCTGACAGGCCATTATCCCTACGGAGAAATAGAGGCCTTCCAGCGACCGCGTTTTCAACAGCCGGAACGTGTGCTGCGCTATCGGCACGACGTACCGCTCTGGCTGAATGACTGGTTACTGCGCGGTGTAGCGGTCGATCCAGCCCAGCGTTTCGAGACGGCAGAGGAAGCCTTATTACTTTTGGAGCAAGGCGAGCGGCAACCTGCATTACCGCCCAAGGCATTGCTGGAGCGCGAGCCACTGAAATTCTGGCGTACAGTGGCCTGCGTTTCGTTACTGATCAACCTCGCCGCTGTGCTGCTCTGGTTGTATCGCCATTGATCGATCTGACGAGCCAGCCCGCCAAGGCCAGCTCGCCTGTTTCAGTTGAGCTTGTTCGCGGGCGGTTGCGTTGACGGGCTCGTACTGGCCACGGTTGCCCCTGAGAGCTGACGGCAGCTGGCAAACAAATCCAGCTCTGCGTTATAGACCTGGGTATGGACACGCAGGAGACCCAACATGGAATGGAACAGGTTGTCCTGGCTGAGCGAGTCATTCCGGTGGACCGCTACACACTGGCTATTCACCCCCATCGACTGCTGATACGGCTGAGAAAACCACGCTACGCTGGCGATATGCTTCTGCTGATCCGGCGCTACGGCGTACGGCATGCCATGAAGAAATACATTGTATTCACCCAATGACTCACCATGATCGGACAGGTAAAACATGGCGGTACTCACCTTGTCCTGATTGGCGCGCAAGGTATTTATCAGGCTCGCCAGGACATGATCGGTGTAGCGAATGGTGTTGTCATATCCATTCACGATACTTTCCCGGGAGCACTGGCTCAGCTCGTTGTTCTTGCATACCGGGGTAAAGTACTCGAAGGCCGCCGGGTAGCGTTTGAAGTAGGCCGGACCGTGGCTGCCCATCTGGTGGAGCACTAGCACAGTGTCGCGCTGCATGTGATTGATGATGCCCTGTATATCCTTGAGCAGGATTTCATCATGACATTCGCCATCGCTGCAGAATGCCGGGTCCTGAGCCTTTGTCAGGCTTTCAAAGGCCACACGGTTACAGGTTTCCTTGCAGCCGGCCTGATTGTCGCGCCAGATCACGTCATATCCAGCCCGCTTAAGCACATCAAGCAGGTTCTCCTGACTTTTGGCCACACTGTCACTGTAATGCGCGCGGGTCAGATTGGAGAACATGCAGGGTACGGATACTGCCGTCTCGGTGCCGCAGGAATGCATATCGGTAAAGCTGATCACGCCCTCCTCCTGGCGCAGCTCGGGCGTTGTATCGCGGCCATAGCCATCCAGGCCAAAGTTGTCGGCACGTGCGCTTTCCCCAACGACCAGAACAGTCAATGTCTTGTGCGCACCGGCGCTGACGGGCGCCAGGCGTACAGCATCCGTACCGATCTCGCGCAGCGGACCCTTGGGTTTGGCCGTCGCGTCATGAACATAGCTGATCAAGGCACCCACAGAATTGCTGGGCGTCAGCTGCATATGAATCTCGTGGTGATTACGAAACAGGGAAGACAGGCTTTGATAATTGAGCATGGCTACGCCGACCATAACCACGGCGGTTACACCGCTGGCAATGGATTTGCTCAACAGCTCGCGCGGCCACCGACGATACTGAACCGGTGTCCTCCAGAGCAGCCAGACCGGCAGCGCGCCGAGCAGGAGCAGATAGGCAGCCAGCTTGAATGACAGCAGATCCCCCACTTCGGCCGTGTCGGTCTCCAGCATGTTACGGAGCATCTCCGTATCGATCAGGACGCCGTACTGGTTCATGAAGTAGGCAACCCCTGCGGCACTCAGAAAGAGCACACTTAGCAGCGGCTTGAAAACCCAGCGAAAGGCAAAAAAGGTCAGGATCAGGTTGAAGGCTGCCAGGAACAGAACAGCCACTGCGCCCAAGGTGAGCACACCTTTCACGTCGAGAGGAGTTACCACGTTGAACAGGTGAGTCCACAGTGGGACGTTGTAAAAAATCAGGAAAGCCGCACTCACGATCAGCGTGAGCCACTCGGGACGAACCGGTCTCAACTTCAGCATCTCGTACAACTCTTGAAATAAGATGACAAAAGTGTGGTGAGGGGCTCGTCAACGTTTCGTGAAGAAAGCCTTGTAAAAACGTTTCACTTAATTGCTTCTCAAACTGCCCCTCAAGGGTGTAAAAGAGAGAAGGAACCGTGATTCCAGACGGCATGCTTGCTAAGCTCCAAGCATAACCCTCAATAAGAAGATCATAGGGAGCTCCTCATGGCCCGCATCGAACTCAATCTTCCAAGCGACCAGTTTTATTTTACTACCCATCAAACGGTCCGCAGTACCGACATCAATGCCGGTGGCCACTTGAGTAACGAGTCGATGATTTCCATGATTTCAGAAGCTCGTACACGCTTCATGTTTTACTACGGTATCCGGGATGGTGCCGAGGATGGCATTGGTACCATGGTGACGGATCTTGCGACCGTTTATCTGGCTGAAGCCTTTGCGCGGGACAAGCTGCAATTTGACATTGGGGTCATGGACTTCAATAAATACGGGGGCGATATCATCTTCCGCATTACTCGGCCGGATACCGACACCACCATTGCGCTCGCCAAGTGCGGTTTCGTCTTTTACAACTATCGCGAAAAGCACATCGAGCCTATGCCCAAACCTTTCCACCGTATTTTTCCCAAGGTTAATTGGGTCAGTGATCGGCCAGCGTCCAGTACACAGAACGTCACGCCTATCAAGGAAAGTTCGCACGGATAGTGTGCAATGCGCTTCAAAGTGGTGCACAAAAGCTCAGAATAATCAGGATCTCCTGACAAAAAACAGAGCGAGCTCAGGCAGTTACATTCTTGGCACGTCCCCTGCTTAGTCTCTAGGCAGACATCAAGCGCAGCCTTCAACGGCGAACGGCAGCGCTCCCCCGACAGGCCTATGCAGGCCGATAACGGGACCGGACAAAGGCGTCCTCGCATTCATGTGCGGGACGCCTTTTTTGTTGCCTCGATTTCAAGCACGCCCGGTGGGCAGCTTGCGGAGACGCCTGATGAAAAAGCTCAAGCTGGTACTGATCGGCAATGGCATGGCTGGGGTACGCACCCTGGAAGAACTGTTCAAACTCGCCCCTGACCTGTATGACGTAACAGTCTTTGGCGCAGAACCACACCCGAACTACAACCGCATCCTGCTATCCCCCGTTCTGGCTGGCGAGCAGACCTTTGAGGAGATCGTCCTGAACGACCTCAACTGGTACGCCGAGCACGCTATCGAGCTGCATCTCAATCGCAGGGTTACGGAAATCGATCGTCAGAACCGCCGCGTCATAGCCGAAGACGGCACCGTGGCAGAGTATGATCGACTCATCATTGCCACCGGCTCCAACCCCTTCATCCTGCCCATTCCGGGCAAGGATCTGGAGGGTGTGATTGGTTATCGTGACATTGCCGATACCCAAGCCATGATCGATACGGCAGCCACGCATCGCCACGCAGTGGTTATCGGCGGCGGCCTCCTGGGTCTGGAAGCGGCCAACGGTCTCAAGCTACGCGGTATGGATGTCACCGTCGTTCATATCGGTGACTGGTTGATGGAGCGCCAGCTGGACAAGACGGCTGGCAACCTTTTGCAGACCGCCCTGGAAAGCCGTGGCCTCAACTTTCTGCTGCCCAAGCAGACCGCCGAGCTGCTCGATGACGGCAACGGTCGTGTCTGCGCCGTTCGTTTCGCCGATGGTGATCAAATACCTGCTGATCTGGTCGTGATGGCTGCCGGCATTCGTCCCAACTATACACTGGCCGAATCAGCCGGATTGACCTGTAACCGCGGCCTGACCGTCGACGATACGATGCGCACCTCCGATCCAGACATCTTTGCCGTAGGAGAATGCGCAGCGCACCGAGGCATTGCCTATGGCCTGGTAGCCCCCTTGTTCGAACAGGCCAAGGTGTGTGCCAATCATCTGGCCCTTCAGGGCACCGCCGAATATCACGGCTCGGTGACGTCTACCAAACTCAAGGTCACGGGCATCGACCTGTTTTCCGCCGGGGACTTCATGGGCGGTGAAGGCTGTGAGGAGATCACCCTCTCCGATCCTATTGGCGGTATCTACAAGAAACTGGTGATAAGAGACGACATTCTCGTCGGCACGTGCCTGTACGGCGATACGGCAGATGGCGGCTGGTACTTCCGCCAGATTCGTGAGAATCACAATGTTAGCGAAATCCGTGACCTGCTCATGTTTGGCGAGCATGCCATAGGCGATGCGGGCCATCAGGGGCAGGACAAGGCCATGCTGATGAGCGACGAGATGGAGGTCTGCGGATGCAACGGCGTCTGCAAGGGCACTATCGTCAAGGCCATCACTGAAAACAACCTGCTCTCCGTGGATGAGGTGAAAAAGCACACCAAGGCGGCCAGCTCCTGCGGCTCCTGTACCGGTCTGGTGGAGCAGATCCTGATCAATACGGTGGGCGGTGCGGCCGATGTAAAGCCCAAGAGCGAAAAACCGGTATGTAACTGCACTGACCATACCCATGGCTTCGTTCGTCAGGCCATCCGTGAGCAGCACCTGACGACCATTCCCGAAACCATGACGGCCCTGGGCTGGAAAACGCCTAATGGCTGCGCCACCTGCCGCCCGGCACTCAATTACTACCTGATCTCCACGTGGCCCAGCGAAGCCAAGGACGATCCGCAGTCCCGCTTCATCAACGAACGCGCACACGCCAACATCCAGAAAGACGGCACCTATTCGGTTATTCCGCGTATGTGGGGCGGCGTAACCAGCGCAGCGGAACTGCGTCGTATCGCGGACGTGGCCGACAAATACAAGGTGCCCATGGTGAAAGTCACTGGAGGCCAGCGTATCGACCTGCTGGGTATCAAGAAGCAGGATTTGCCCGGGGTCTGGAAGGATCTGGACATGCCGTGCGGCCATGCCTATGGCAAATCCATCCGCACCGTGAAGACTTGCGTGGGCAGCGAGTTCTGCCGCTTTGGCACCCAGAACTCGACCCAGATGGGAATTGATCTGGAACATGCCCTGTTCGGCATGTGGTCACCGCACAAGGTCAAGCTGGCCGTCTCCGGGTGCCCGCGCAACTGCGCCGAATCCGGTATCAAGGACGTGGGCATCATTGGTGTGGACTCCGGCTGGGAGCTGTATATCGGTGGTAATGGCGGCATCAAGACCGAAGCTGGCGAATTCTTTACCAAGGTGAAAACGGCTGAAGAGGTCATGGAGTACAGCTTGGCCTTTATCGAGCTGTACCGCCAGGAGGCCTTCTACCTCGAACGGACCGTGCACTACATGCAGCGCGTGGGCCTTGCGCACATCAAGACTGCCATTCTGGACGATGCCGAGCGGCGCAAAGGCCTCTATCAGCAGCTGATGTTCGCCCTGTCGCTGGAACAGGACCCCTGGAAGGCGCGCATCGAACAGACGGCGCTCAAGAAGGAATTCGAACGGATTCCGGTGGCGGCGCTATAGACGTCTCTTGATCGATGGGTATCGCTTCGCTCACCACCCTCCTACGGAGCGGCCCATCGCGTATTCCTTTTACGCGACTTGAACAGGATTACCTCATGAACTGGCTGAACATCTGCGCATTGACCGATATCCCTCAACTGGGCGCCCGGGTCATCGAAGGTCCCAAAGGCGACATTGCTCTCTTCCGCACGTCTTCTGACGATGTCTTTGCCCTGGATGATCGTTGCCCGCACAAGCACGGCCCGTTGTCTCAGGGCATCGTCTTTGGCAAGACCGTGGCCTGTCCATTGCACAACTGGCAGATCGCTCTCGACTCCGGTGAAGCCCTGGCCCCGGATGTAGGGTGCGCCCATCGGTATCCGGTCAGAGTAGAAGACGGACGCGTCTATCTCGCTCTGGAGAAGACGCGCCGCAGCGCTCACATCATTGCCAGCACGACTGCCGCCTAATCGTTTGACCTGGCTCGCCGCCGGGCCCGCGTGAACAGAATGGAGCACCCCATGACCATCCATCCTCACGAGCCGCGTGATGGCGCTGCTACTCAGATCACTGCTTCAACCTGCTGTTATTGCGGCGTAGGGTGTGGCGTGCTGATCGAACATGACGGTACTCGCATCCTGAATGTGACGGGCGATCCGGCTCATCCAGCCAATTACGGGAGGCTCTGTAGCAAAGGCGCTACGCTGCACCTGACCGGCGATCTGGATGCACGTGCGCTCTACCCCGAACTACGCCTGGGCAAGACGCTGGCACGCAGCCGGACCGATTGGAACAGCGCGCTTGACCACGCTGCCACCGTCTTTGCCGACACCCTCCGCGAGCATGGCCCGGACAGCGTGGCCTTCTATATCTCCGGCCAGCTGCTGACCGAAGACTACTATGCCTTCAACAAACTGGCCCGTGCCCTGATCGGTACCAACAACATCGACAGCAACTCCCGGCTATGCATGTCGTCCGCGGTGGTCGGTTACAAGCGCAGCCTGGGAGCCGATGCGCCACCTTGCTCTTATGAGGATATCGAACACGCACAGACCCTGCTGATTGCAGGCAGCAACATGGCCTATGCCCATCCGGTCCTGTTCAGACGCCTGGAAGAAGCAAAGGCCCAGCGACCCGACATGAAAATCATTGTGGTCGACCCGCGCCGTACCGACACCTGCGAGTTGGCCGACCTGCACCTGGTCATTCAGCCAGGCACCGATGTTGCACTCTTTCACGGTATCCTGCACCTGCTGCTCTGGGAGGGTTGGACCGACCGTCGCTATATCGATGCCCATACCGAGGGGTTTGATGCCCTGAAAGCGTTGGTGCGAGACTATAACCCCAGCATGGTGGCAGAGCTGTGCGGCATTACCGTAGAGGCATTGACGACCTGCGCCCGATGGATTGGCGAATCGCCCGCGTTTCTGTCGCTCTGGTGCATGGGGCTGAATCAGTCCACTGCAGGCGTGGCCAAGAACTCAGCCTTGATCAATCTGCACCTGGCAACAGGCCAGATCGGCAAACCCGGTGCCGGTCCCTTCTCGCTGACCGGCCAGCCCAACGCCATGGGAGGACGTGAGACCGGCAGCCTGTCGAACCTGCTTCCTGGTCATCGTGAGGTAGCCGATCCTGTTCACCGTAGCGAAGTCGCGGGTTACTGGGGTATCGACGCGCTGCCTGAAACGCCCGGCCTTTCGGCTATCGAACTGTTCGATGCGGTGCACAGCGGCAAAATCAAGGCACTCTGGATTGCCTGTACCAATCCGGCTCAGTCCGTACCAGATCAGGCCAAAATTCATGAAGCCCTGGCCCGCTGTCCGTTCGTAGTGGTTCAGGAAGCCTTTTTCACGACCGAAACCTGTCGCTATGCCGACTTGCTGCTTCCCGCGGCCAGTTGGGGCGAGAAGGAAGGAACGGTAACCAACTCCGAGCGACGCATCAGCCATGTGCGCCGCGCCATCTCCGCACCGGGTGAAGCACGCCCGGACTGGGCCATCACCCTTGACTTTGCCCGCCGGCTGGAAAGCCGCCTGTACCCTGAGCAAAGCAGCCGATTCGCCTTCCCGACACCTGAAGCGCTCTTCGAGGAATATAAACATCTGACCACAGGACGTGACCTGGACCTTTCCGGTATCAGCTATTCGCTGATCGATGCCCATGGGCCCCAACAATGGCCGTTTCCCACCGGCGCCAGCCAGGGCACGCCCCGCCTGTATGAAAACGGTGTGTTTCCCACAACGTCGGGGCGGGCACGCTTTGTTGCTGACGAGTACGCCGCGCCGAAAGAGAAGCGTGATGCCCGCTATTCGCTGACCCTCAATACTGGCCGCCTACGCGACCAGTGGCATGGCATGAGCCGTACCGGCACGGCGGCGCGGTTATTCAGCCATGTGGAGGAGCCACTTCTCTCCCTGCACCCGGACGATATGCGCCGCCGTCGGCTGATGAGCGGCCAGCTGACCCGTGTCAAAAGCCGTCGCGGCAGTCTTCTGGTCCGTGTCGAGTCAGACGAGAACATCAGACCGGGTCAAGCGTTCCTGCCCATGCACTGGGGGGATCGCTTTCTCAAAGGGCTCGGTATCAATGCCCTCACCCTCTCGGAATTCGATCCGCTCTCCAAGCAACCGGAGCTCAAACATGCCGGCATTGAAGTGGAAAGGGTAGAACTCCCCTGGGAGCTGTACGCACTGGTAGAAGGCCATGTACAAATGCGCTTCGAAACCCTGCGCCCACTGTTTGAAACCTTTAGCCATGCCAGTCTTACCCTAACTGGCCGCGACCGTCCGGCCCTGCTTATTCGCGCTGCACATGGAGAGTCACCCGACAAGGCTCTGCTTGCACAGATCTATAACGGCCTTAATCTGCTGGACGGACCAGTCATGGCCTATGACGATGCGCGCCGCCAGGTGGGTAAGCGGGTTCGTATCGAGGCGGGCCGTATTACCGCGCTCTGCCTGACAGGTGAAACAGCAGCACGACGCTGGCTCAAGAGCCTGTGGGAAGAAGGTCGAGCGGATCAGGACCTGCGCCGTTGGTTGTTGGCGCCCCTCAGCACACCCCCTGGCAGCCAGACCGGGGTTAGTTGCAAAACGCTTTGCAACTGCATGAATGTCAGCGAAGCCGCCATTCGCGGCGGTATCGCTGAAGGACTTGATTTGAACGGGCTGAAGGAGTCGCTGGGCTGTGGTACGCAGTGCGGCTCCTGTGTTCCAGAGATCAAGCGCTTGCTGGCACGGACACCTGTCCATACCTGAAACGTCGGCAATAAGGCGCACCGTTTAGGTGCGCTAGTACCTAAACCTGTGCAAGAAAAGGGTAATGGTCATTCATAATCATGATGAAAAGTGCTCTACACAGCTAATTTCAATACTTGGCATAATCACTGCACTGATTTGTCTGACATAGAATGCGGCGCTCAACGGCGAGCACTGTATTTTCTGAAGAGGCCTTCAAGGCCCGAACAGAACCGGACAAAGGCGTCCCTGCTGGTTACAGCGGTTGCGCCTTTTTTATTTGTCCTGATTGAGTAGAACACGAGGGTATATTCATGAATGCAAAAGTCTGGCTGATCGGCGCAGGCCCAGGTGATCCAGAGCTCTTGACCCTCAAGGCCGTTCGCGCATTGGGCGAGGCGCAGGTAGTCCTGATTGACGACCTGGTCAATCCTGCCGTGCTGGAGCATTGCCCGCATGCGCACATCATCAGGGTAGGCAAACGGGGCGGCTGCCGCTCGACCCCTCAAGCGTTCATTCATCGCCTCATGCTGCGTTATGCACGCCAGGGTAAGGTCGTGGCGCGCCTCAAGGGCGGCGATCCGTGCATTTTTGGCCGAGGCGGTGAAGAAGCCGAATGGCTGGCGAACCATGGCATTCAAAGCGAAATCGTCAACGGCATCACTGCCGGTCTTGCAGGTGCGACGAACTGCGGCATTTCACTGACTCATCGCGGCATTGCCCGTGGCGTTACGCTGGTCACAGCCCATACCCAGGACGACAGCTTATTGAATTGGGACGCCCTGGCCCAAAGCGGCACGACCCTTGTCATCTATATGGGCGTTTCGCGACTAAACGATGTTCAGCAGGGACTCCTGGCAGGCCAGATGGCTGCCTCTACCCCGGTCGCCATGATCGAAAACGCCTCCCTGCCGGAACAGCGAGAATGCCGAAGCACACTGGGCACCCTGTTAGCCGACGCGGCCCTCTTTCAGCTCAAGAGCCCAGCCATTCTTGTAATTGGCGAGGTCGCGTCTGCTGCTGAGGCGCTTCGTCTGCCGCTTGAGCCTGTTCAGAAGACGCTTGCAGGGTGACCAAAAAGCGCCTGCTCGTCACTGAGCAGGCGAGCCTTTAACCTCAAGTCACTTTATATATTCAAAGACTATATTCGTAGCATAATGCCACTATCAACTTTGCCAGCCTGCCGTCGATAACACGACAAGGACTTCACCTCAGTCCCAGGCCCTGCCCCTTGTTCGATCTTGCTACCGAGCTGCTCATGTCTCTGAAGACCTTTTTCTACTCACTGCATAAAAGGCATTTCAGAGACGTTGCCAGCATCATTGCCTTGGGTGTCTTACTGCTTGTCGTGATGATCGAATGTGATTTCTTCGAGCATCTCGTAGCCTTTAGCGCCAGACACGAACACTGGCAAGTCGACGAATGCATAACGGCATTCATCATCATTGGGTGGTGCGGCTTCTTCTTCGGATTCCGTCGCATCGCGGATATGCGTAAGGAAATCGAAGCACGCAAGCAGGCGCAGGAGGAAGCCTATCACCTGGCCAATCATGACAACCTCACGCACCTGCCGAATCGCCGCGCGTTGAATGAGCATTTCGCAAAAGCGATACGCGGCACGCGGGAGCCCTTCTTCCTAGCCATTTTCGACCTGGATGGATTCAAGGCCATCAACGATATATACGGCCATATTACGGGCGACCGGTTGCTCGAAGAGATTTCGCAGCGTGTGGCTACGGCTCTACCTAAAGGAGATTTTATTTGCCGCCTGGGTGGAGACGAGTTTGCTGTTCTGCTGCATTCCGCCAAGAGCGAGACCGCAGCCCACGCCATTCTGAAAGGACTGGCGGGTCTGGTTGCAACCCCGATGGTCCATGGTTCGACTGCACTGATGACGGCGGCCACATTTGGCGTTTCCCATTACCCCAATGATGGGCAGGACATCAGTACGTTGCTTCGTCGCGCCGATGTTGCGCTCTACCAGGGCAAACGCAACGGCAAGAACATCATTCGCTTCTTCGACATGGCCCAGGATCATATGCTGGAACAGCAATCCATGATTGCTCAGGCATTGCGCGAGTCCATCAAACACGGCTACGTCCGGCCTGAGTACCAGCCAATCGTTGCCTTAGATGGAATGACCATTGCCGGTTTCGAAGCCCTGGCTCGCCTTGACCATCCAATTCATGGCTCCATTGTTCCCGACAAATTCATTCCAGCGGCCGAGGAAAGCGGCCTGATGACCGAGTTGACGGATTATCTCCTGCGAAAAGCCTGTATCGATGCCAAATACTGGCCTACGGGCATTTATCTGTCCTTCAACCTGAGTGCGATTGATCTGCGCGATCCTCTGCTGCCGGACCGCATTGAACGTATTCTGCTTGAGACCGGCTTTGCGGCCTCGCAGCTGGAAATCGAAATCACCGAAACCGCCATCGTCAAGGATATCCGGCAGGCCAAGCTCAACCTGGATCTGCTACGGGAGCTGGGCGTACGGGTCGCTGTCGATGACTTTGGCACGGGCTATTCCAGCATGGCGCAGATCAGCCGCTTTACCTTTGATAAGTTGAAAATCGATCGCGAGTTCATCGACTCCATGGCTATCAATGACAAGGATGACAAGATTGTACGCTGCATGCTGGGGCTGGGGCATGGTCTGAACATGCCATCCATTGCCGAAGGGATCGAACACGACTATCAGGTCCAGTGGCTACGCGAGGCAGGATGTGAATTTGGTCAGGGGTTCCTCTTCAGCCGGGCGGTGCCCAATTCCGAGGTTCCTGAGCTGCTGGAACGCCACGGTTGCTATAGGTCGCACACTTCCCGCGCAGAGCCGGTGATCTAGGCCTGCCCTTTCAGGTCACAAGGCGAGCGCAGCCCGCTCGAACTGATCCGCCCCGTTCCGCTCTTATTAGATAAGCCCATCAAGAGCGACACCATGGATCTTGTCATCGCCCGACCCGAAGGTCTCTATTGCCCTCCAGGGGATTTCTATATCGATCCCTGGCGCCCCGTCGAACGCTCCGTCATTACCCATGCCCATGGCGATCATGCACGTGGGGGGAATCAGCATTATCTGGCGTCAGCACCCAGCGAAGGCATTCTTCGCACACGACTGGGGCAAGACATCAATCTGCAAACGCTGCACTATGGCGAAGTCATCGATCACCATGGCGTCAAGATCAGCCTTCATCCGGCCGGGCATGTTCTGGGCTCAGCCCAGATCCGCCTGGAATATCAGGGTGAGGTCTGGGTAGCGTCGGGGGATTACAAGGTAGAACCGGACGGCACCTGTGACGCCTTCGAACCCGTGCGCTGCCACACCTTCATTACCGAATCCACATTTGGCCTGCCTATTTATACCTGGCAGCCGCAAGCAGAGATTTTTGCGCAGATCAATGCCTGGTGGCGGCAGAATGCAGCGGAAGACCGCGCCAGCGTGCTGTATTGCTACGCTTTCGGCAAGGCACAGCGCATCCTGCACGGAATCGATGCGAGTATCGGCCCTATTCTGACTCACGGCGCTGTGGAACCGCTCAACCGGGTCTACCGTGAAGGCGGTGTGTACATCCCGGATACCCACTACGCAGGGGACTTCAAGAAGAACGACCCTCTTCTGCGCAAGGCCCTGATCATTGCGCCGCCCTCGGCTGGCGGAAGCACCTGGATTCGCCGATTCGGCGAGCATAGCGATGCCTTCGCCAGCGGCTGGATGATGCTGCGTGGCACGCGTCGGCGTCGTGGCGTGGACCGTGGCTTTGTGCTCTCCGACCACGCCGACTGGCCTGGCCTGCTCTGGGCCATTGAGCAGACAGGGGCTGAACGGGTCATGGTGACCCATGGCTCTGTGGGAGTGTTGGTGCGCTACCTTCGTGAACAGGGACTGGATGCCCAAGGCTTTACCACGGAATACGGTGATGAAGACGACGAGCCCAACAACGAGAAGTCCGCCTAAAAAAAAAGAATATGCCCGTGCGCCTTTTGCTTGCGCCAATCAATGCTTCAGCGCAATGTCATCAGGCAAGCGACTGTATCGAATCAAGGCGACCCGTTCATCATGCGGAACCCGCTTTATCAATGCATTCACCGAGTCGGCCAGCTTTTTGAGCACGGAAGGATTGGTCTGGCCAAAATGGTGGATCTGCTCAAATGCAAGCCCTACCGCCAACTCGAATGTCAGAGGGCGTTCGATCAACCGAATCTTTCCGTCGTCACCGCAATGTGTCCAGCAAGGCTTACGCTGCCCTAGGAACACCAGTGTTTCACAAAGCCGGTCAATGGCTCGAAATGCCGTAGTAGGATCATTGATGGAAGGCGATAACGCCTTGATCGCGATATCTGCCATTTCTATCAGCCAGTACTCGATATCCTGCTCGGGCGTACGATCCGATCCAAGAATGAACTTCTTTATCAGCTCCGCCATGACAGTTGCATCAACCGCCTCGGCAGGCCAGATAGAGGCAATTGGATCACCGGGCAGGATAAAGCTTCCGGTGCGGTGTTCCACACGAACCACCAGACTCTGCTTGTGCGCCAGCCTGAGCAGCCCCTTGCGGTCGACAGCCTGCAGATACCCTCCCCGCTGCGTACACAAAGGGTACCCGTTCTTATCCAGCGCCTCGCCCACATACGCATCGGGTTCGGCCCGGGGCTCATCGAGAGGCGCGAAGGCCTGTTCAATCTGTTCGTTGGCGCGGTGAGTCACCTGCTGCAGGATGACGGCAATCTGCATGGAGCGGGAGGCGTGATCGATGAAATAGATGATCAAACCAACGCTGACCAACGCCAGCACTATGCCCAGCGCGATAGCGATCTGTGGAACGAAGGGCGCGGATGAGGGCGAGGCTGAGCGGATCATGCTCATGACAATCAAGGTGTACGTGAAGGTCCCGATCAGCAGGCCCAAGACCACTTGATTGGCTCGATCAGAAGTGAAGTTTCTGAGTTGACGCGGCGAGAACTGACTGCTGGACAGCTGAAGTGCAACGATCATGATGGAAAAGACCGTGCCCGTGACCGTCACCACACTGGTTCCAATCGCCGATAGCACTGAACGAGCCCCCTCCCCTGTACTACCCGCCAGCCACACCAGCCGATCACCTGCATTGATGATGCCCAGGCGCTCCAGGGACACGAGCGCCACGGCCAATCCGGCCGCCAGGAGCGCTATCACCATCGGGATAAACCAGAGACTGTCCCGGCAGGCGATCCAGATGAAGCGGATATGTTGGCCCATCTACTGCAACCTCATTGTCAGACAATCACTTAGAAGGCTGTAGTGGTCCTCCTGTTCCACGTCGCCTGATAAACCGGACAGGGGAACAGGAACACACCACATTACGAACTCCTTTCCCCATAACAGGCTCATAACAACAGCGAAGCGATATCGGATTAACAGAGGCTCGCGAGCGGCCCGTTACTGATTGCTTCTGAACGCTGTGTAGAAAGCGAGACCATGATGAAAGCCTTCGCCGATCTCTATGCCCGCCTGGATGCAACAACCTCAAGCAATGCCAAGCTCCAGGCCATGCAGGATTACTTCAACCAGGCCGAGCCTGCCGATGCAGCCTGGGCCGTTTATTTCCTGGCCGGCGGACGCCCGCGGCGAACGGTGCCCACGCGCCAGCTTCGAGAGCTGACGATTGCCGCCTCGAACCTTCCGGAATGGCTGTTCGAGGAGAGCTATCAGGCGGTAGGCGATCTGGCAGAAACGATGTCGCTGCTTATTCCTACCGCCGAGCATCTTTCGGATGAGGGTCTGGCGGTCTGGATGGAGGAGCGGCTTCTGCCCTTACGTGGCCTTGTGCCGGAAGAACTGGCTGAGCGCCTGCCGCAGCTGTGGTCGCAACTGGACCGGCCCAGTCTCATGGTCAGCCTCAAGCTTATTACCGGCGAGTTTCGAGTTGGCGTATCCAAGCTGCTGGTTACGCGCGCGCTCGCAACCATGGCAGGCCTGGATGCCAAGCGCGTAGCCCAGCGTCTGGTGGGCTATACGGACCTGTCCCATCGTCCGACTGCGGAAGCTTACCTTGCGCTGATCGCTCCCGAGTCGGACGATGAACATGCCCAGCGTGGCGGGCAGCCTTATCCGTTTTTCCTGGCGCATGCCCTCCAGCTACCCGTCGATCAATTCGATGCCCAGCTGGGGCCTGTCGAGAACTGGCAGGTGGAATGGAAATGGGACGGCATCCGCTCGCAGTTGGTCAAACGCGACGGGCGCCTGTGGATCTGGTCTCGGGGCGAGGATCTGGTCACCGATCGTTTTCCCGAATTGCACGCGCTCGCCACCTGCCTGCCGGACGGCACTGTCATTGACGGTGAAATTGTCGTCTGGAAAGACGAGGAAAGCCCCGACCTGCTGATGAGCAGCAAAGAGGTCACCCACCAGCAGGCCGAACACGCGCCCGGCGAGCCTATTCCGTTTGGTGTCAAACCCTTTGCGCTCTTGCAGCAGCGCATCGGTCGTAAAACCCTGAGCAAGAAGCTGCTCGACGATGTACCTGTAGTCATCCTGGCCTATGACCTGCTGGAATGGCAAGGGCATGACTGGCGCAGCCGCCCGCAGCATGAGCGTCGGGCGCAACTTGAAGCGGTCACCGCACAGTGCAACAGTCCTCTTTTACGCCCCTCCCCCCTTCTTGCCGGTGAAAGCTGGCAGGACCTTGCCCACCAGCGGGAGGCCTCCCGCACGCTCGGGGTGGAAGGCATGATGCTCAAGGCCCGGGACTCGCTTTATGGGGTGGGACGCACCAAGGACATGGGCGTCTGGTGGAAATGGAAGGTCGACCCGTTCTCGGTGGATGCGGTACTGATTTATGCCCAGCGCGGCCATGGCAGACGCGCCAGCCTATACACCGACTACACCTTTGCCGTCTGGG
Organism: Pseudomonas sp. MAG002Y; assembly: GCF_019400845.1. Taxonomy (NCBI): domain Bacteria; kingdom Pseudomonadati; phylum Pseudomonadota; class Gammaproteobacteria; order Pseudomonadales; family Pseudomonadaceae; genus Pseudomonas; species Pseudomonas sp. MAG002Y. The sequence goes on from NZ_WOEJ01000007.1 coordinate 171,008, forward strand.
ATGGCCCGCCGGGCACCGAGCGTACCCTGGTACCTTTCGCCAAGGCTTATTCGGGTCTGACCGACGAAGAAATGCGCAAGGTGGACGCCATTGTGCGCAAGACCACTGTCGAGAAATTCGGCCCTGTACGCAGCGTCCAGCCAACGCTGGTGTTCGAACTGGGTTTTGAAGGCATAGCCCTGTCCACGCGGCACAAGAGCGGCGTTGCCGTGCGCTTCCCGCGCATGCTGCGCTGGCGTCACGACAAGCCTGTTGAGGAAGCAGATACGCTGGACATCCTGCAAGGCCTGCTGGTTTAACCTGACAGGCCTCTGTTACAGACGTCTCAGAATGCGACCGATGTCTGTAGATAGACGGTACGCGGCTGCCCCAGGTATTTGCCCTTGTTGTTGTCGTCAAAGGAGCGGGTGTAATACTCGGTATTGAAGATATTCTTCACCCCGACCGCTACTTTCAGGTTGGACAGTTGCGGACCAAAGTCATAAGCCGCACGACTGTTCCAAGTCATGTAGCCAGGGATACGGCCGTTGCTGCCATCGGCGCTCTCCTCCACCGTATTGGCATTATCGGCGTACTGGCTGGATTGGAAGGCGCTGTCCAGATCCAGGCGCCAGGCATTGTGGGTGTAACCTACGCCCAGCGTACCCTTGTGTTTGGACGAGAACGGTACACGGTTACCCTTGTTTGGCCCCTCTTCACGAATGGTGGCATCTACGTAGGCATAGGTTGCGTAGACATCGAATCCGGCCAGGCTTGGGCTCAGGTCTTCCAGTTGATAAGCCACGCTGGCCTCAAGACCGCGGTGGCGTGTCTTGCCACGGGCGATAACCGTATCCAGCGTCTGACTGCTGTCGTACTGGTTATCAAAATTGATAAGAAAGGCTCCCAACTCCGCCTTCAAGGTCCCGTTATCGTAACGAGTACCCACTTCCCAGGTGCGTGCCTTTTCCGGCTTTACTTCACCGGCAGCAACCCGGTTCGGCATCTGGCTGTACTGGACCGAACCAAACGAGCCCTCTGTGTTGGCATACAGGTTCCAGGTGTCGGTTACGTGATACATCACGTTCAACGCGGGCAGCGAGGCGTGGTAGTCACCTTTATAAGGCGTATTGTTGAGCTTGTTGACCTGCTCGGAATCGATCAGCTCGTAGCGAATACCTGGGGTGAACGTCCATTTGCCGATGTCGATACGGTCATCGATATAGAACGCATTGGCCTCGGTACTGCCGCGGGTGTCACGATCGTTCCGGCTGGACGTGGATGGCCGCTCCGTGGAGGTTATCGGTACCCGATATCGCAGCTCGTGACTGGCCTCGTTGACATAGCGGTAGCCGATGCCCACCTCATGCCAGCTTTCGCCTAGGGAAAAGCCCTGGGAGAACCGGGTTTCCACCCCACGCACCCAGTACTCGCGGGGCGATAGCGACTGGAATGTACCTTGATCCAGATAACCGCTGCGTAGGGTCTTGGTGAAGAACGTATTCACCGTGAACTTCCGCGCGTCTTCTTCATACTGATACCCCAGGCCGACCAGGGTACGACGGCCCCAGAATTTATCCAGGGGACGTGTGGACTTGTACGGGTTGCTGTCGAAATCGGCAACCGACAGGCCACCCGGCATCTCTGCCTTGCCCTCGTAGTACTGGCCGATCGCCGTAAAGCTGTTGGCGTCATCGAGCTGGTATTTACCCTTGAGGATCAGATCATCAATCTGCGTATCACTGTGCTCACGGTAGTCACCGCCCCGTACGCCTGAATACAGCAAGGCGCCACCCAGACCGTTTTCCCCCGTACCACCAATGAGCAGGTTGCTACTGGTCTTGATACCGTCATGACTTGAAGACGGACTGAGTTCGTTCTGGATGCCGCCCTTGACGGTAAAGTCGTCAGGAATGGCACGGGTCACGAAGTTGACGATACCGCCCACGTTCTGCGGGCCATAGCGGACTGCACCACCACCGCGCACCACATCGACTGCATCCATGTTGCCCATGGAAATGGGTGCAAAGGACAACTGTGGCTGGCCATAGGGTGCAAACGGGACCGGGATGCCATCCATCAACACTGTCGAACGTGATGCGAGACGCGGATTGAGGCCTCGGATACCAAAGTTGAGAGCCATGTCATGGCTGCCGGTTCCGTTGTTTTCCGGCGCATTCACACCGGGAATCCGGTTGAGCACTTCACGCGCCGTGGAGGCGCCGACCCGCTCGAACTCATCGCGGCGGATCACATCCCGTGCCCCTGGATGCTCGAATACATCCTGCTGCTGCGCATCACCCAGCCAGTCACCTACCACGGTCAGGGTTTCCAGGTTGGCTGCTGCCCCCTCGTCGTTAGTGGCGGATGCCGAAACAGCAGCGGGTTGCAGGCTATAGCCACCCTTCTGCGCGACGGCCTCAAGCCCACTCCCCTCCAACAGATGGCTCAACCCTTCGAAAATACCGAATTCACCCTCCAGCCCTTGAGTGGTGCGGTTCGTCGTCAGATCGGGACTGAACGCCACCATGATATTCGCCGTCTGGCCGAACTGGTTGAGGGCGGCCTCCAGCGGACCGGGGGCAATATGAAATGTTCGGCTCACCTCAGCCTGAGTAACCGTTTGCGCCGTTGCCATCAGCGGCACACTGCCAAGCAGCACAGCTGTACCGAACACGACATGGCGAAGCGCCCGGCTTAAAGGGGTCAATGTAAATGTAGAGGAAGACATGAGATCAGCCTGCAGTAAGGGTATCTGCCTTACTTGTCACGCGAGAAGTGGAAAAGGCTCACCGCTGATTGAAAATATTCAACTCACGCTGTGCGAGGCTGAATGCTGATCCAGTAGCGCGTCCGCCGCTGGATGCGCACCGGCTGGGTAACTTCCAGCATGGCCAGGATGGCTTCTATGTCCTTGAGTGGATACGTTCCTGAAACCAACAGACCCGCGACGTGCTCGTCGCACTTCAGCCAACCGGGCTGATAGCGAGATAGCTCCTGGATGAACTGCCCAAGCGGCATATGGGCTGCCACCAGCAGACCGTCACGCCAGGCATCCAGACCACCGTCGAGCGGTACTACCTTATCCAGGTGGTGCGCGCTAAAGCGTACCTGTTGTCCTGCCGTCAGGGTCGTGGATAGATCCGGCCGCTCGGCACAACGCACCTGAACGCTGCCAGCAAAAACACTCAACTGGCAGCCATCGTCGAACTTGCGAAGATTGAAACGCCCCTGGGTTGTTGAGACCATGCCTGCCTGGCTCTGTACCGAAAATGGCAGGGCTGAATGGGCAGCGTGTAACAGTATCTCGCCACGAATCAGCATGAGCTGACGCTGCATAGCCGTGATGCTGGCATTCACAGCACTGTCGGTATTCAGATCAAGGCGGCTGCCATCGGTCAGGGTAACCGTTCGCTGCTCCCCAATCCGGGTGTGGTAGTCCGCCAACCAGGGCTCGGCACGCTCCTTTAAGAGCCAGGCGGCCGGGCCCAGGAGGACAAACACCCCCATGAGCTTCAGCGCCTCGCGGCGACCGTATGCGGGCTTGCTCAATACAGCCTGACGCGCAGCCTTTGAGGGCAACCCCTGCAGCCGCTGGTTGATGGTCTCGATCCGCTGCCAGGCACGCTCGTGCTCAGGGTCAGCGGCCCGCCATTGTTGCCAGGCACGATGCTCTTCCTCGCCTGCCCCCGCCTGCAGCTCTACCAGCCACTGCACGGCCTGCTCGGCGATCTGGGGAGAGATGGGCGCTGTCACGCCATGCACTCTGCGAAATAACATTGCTGAGCGGCCTTGGCGATGTACCGCTTGACGGTTGCCAGCGAAATACCGAGGTGTGCGGCGATATCGGCGTATGGCATTCCGTCCAGCTGTGCCAACAGAAAAGCCTGTTTGATCGGTTCAGCCAATCCATCCAATACGCGAGCCAACTCCAGAAGTGTTTCCAGAGCGATAGCACGAACTTCCTCGCTGGGAACCTCCTGCTCAGGCAAGGCCGCCAACGCATCTAGGTAGGCCCGCTCGATATCCTGACGTCGGTAATGATTGAATAGGACACGCTTGGCAACAGTAATGAGAAAAGCCCGAGGTTCAGCAAGCCGGCCCAGCTCCTGACTTCCCAGGAGGCGAATGAACGTATCGTGGGTCAAGTCATCTGCACTATCGGAGCACCTCAGACGCCGGCGCAACCATCCAAATACCCAGGAGCGATGCTCATGATAGAGCTGGCCAAGATCCCCCTGTGGTGAAGTACTGCTGGCGTGCACACCGATATCCTTGCGCTAGAATCCTAGGCATTCACTTAATGATAATTGTTCTCATTATAGGCAAGTCTGGATGATTACAACAAGGGTTAAGCTCAGTTTGCCACTATATAAATGGGCTGGTATTAAATAAAACGTTAGCGTCAGCGGACACTATTCCTCAATGCGTACGATGTTGCGGCAATCTGGAAAGGCGCTGCAGCCCCAGAAATAGGCGCCAGCATTGCTTCCTTGCCTGGCCTTGCGCATGACCATGGGCGAGCCGCATTTCGAGCATATCGGAGACGCTGCCTCGCTCGCCGCCTCCCCTTTGCTGGAGCGTCGGGCTGCTGTGCGTTTGCGCGAGGTCAAGGCCCCGTCCTTCTGTAAGACAGCCATGATCTCTTCCCGCACCTGCGCAGTCGAATAAGCCCCTTGTACCGGAATCTGGATAAGCGGCAAGGCAATCGCCCGACAGACGCCCGCCACAAAGAGGTCCCGTGCCTGCCGATCAGGCCGCTGGTGGGAGCTGTCATCCAGCTCGATAACCGCCACGAACGACAGGTCATCGCGGTTGCAGAGGACGTAGTCGAAATGTTTGGCGCTGATCTTGTTGAAGGCTCTGTACCAGCTCTTTTGGTCCCGAATGGCTTTCACGCTAGCCACATCTGCAATGCGGACCTTGCCAAAGATGCGGTAGTCCTCACCAATCGCCTCATCGAGTACGGTTAAAAAGGCGCGTTCAGCAGGTGTAAACAGCGCTTCGTTAAGCACATAGGGAAACGCTCGCTGGGTATCACGCGAACGCAGCGCGATGACGATACAAAGAAAAACAACGACGCCAAGCCCGACATAAAGCCAGGGATGCGCTGACAACAGATGAACCATGAGATGACCAACAGCAGGAAAGGCGGATAAAAACAGATGCGTTATACGCCGGCAGCCTATAACGATGCGGTGTTCAGGATGAGTGATAGTACAGGCAAGCCGATGGACTCTTGCGCTTCCATCGGCTCAACAGGGATCAGCTAAGGGCTCAGCGCTTGCCCGCAGGCTCGTATGCGGCCTTGAGCAGACTGCGCAGCCGAAAGCTTTCCGCCATTTTTATGAAAAAGGCCAGAATCCAGACGATGAGCGGCAATCCGTACTGCTGAGTACCGCGAGCGAACTCAACACACATGGCGATGGTACCGAAGAGTGCCAGAATGAGCGCAAGCACGAACAGCGCGACCGACTTACCATCATGTGCAGGAAGATCACCCACATGAGAGGCATTTGCCCGAGGCTCTTTCACCGTCAACTCCAGAAAACAATAAACCTTCGAATAGCTTAGCCTGAACAGGGTATCAGGGGTAGCACATCCAGAAGCTAGCGCTCACAGATCATACGGACGTGTCGCTCGTACAGGTCCGGCAAGCGTTCTAGAACGGCCTCCCGCCCCAACATGGATGACTCGGCAACAACCTGCTCCAGCAGATCCAACGTCAGCCATTCGAGCGCAAGGGTTGCCAGCGGCTCATAACTGAGGTGCCAGGGCTCTTCATACATACCGCCCCGGTATTCCCGATAAGGTCGAAAAAAGCCGAACTGTTCGATGTGCGCATCGAGCCAGAGATGCAGCTTATGAAACACACCGCCGGGCTGCGTCTCCTCAGGCAGCAGCTGAACGACATACCCTGGCGGAGCCTGGGTCAGGTCAACCACATCGATTTCGGTGCCCCAATGATGGCGGCTTGCGCCTGGCAGAGCTGACCAATTTAGAATGCAGTCGATGCGCTCATCCACGGCAAGAGCAGACTGATCACGCACCTGGCCGTTGCGGTCATACAACGGCTTTTCACCGGCAAACTTACGGTTCCAGATTCTGAGCTGCGTCTTGTAGTCACGAAAGGCACTGAATGGATGCAAGGTAAATCCATCCCGCCGTGCAGCTTCCTGCATTGCCTTGAACGGCGCATAGACCTCACGATGGATCGCATAGCGTGGGTTATCGATCTGCAACAGATGCGTTCGCGCCCTGCCTGTCAGCTCCCATTCGTCAAGCATTGCCCGCTCCCGTATACGCCTTGATCAATCCAGAAAGATCATGTCATCCAATCGTTTCGAATCCACCCACCGTTTCGCTGCGTTGCTACAAAGCGCACCTCTCTTGGGTGACACTTCCCAAATGGCATACGAGGCCGTATGCACATCAATCAGTTTCAAGATGCCATCACCCTTTCGCACCAAAGCTGTGCAATCTCCTGCTCTCTTAGGAAATTAAGCACATTTTAGGTGCAGGATAGTGAATAAAGGCTGCCTTATTCTTCCTGGACGAGACGCCTGGCCTACTCTGTGTTTATGGACATGACCTCAATATAGTGGCAGTTGGTTCGGTTATTGCTGCGAACAGCCCGTCATCTGCAGCGCGACCTCTGGTACGCACTCTATTGCAATTATCCGTATTAGGACGATCCATGAAAAAGAAATGGCTGACCCTCTCCGCAATTGCGCTGTGCCTTTCCGCGGGCTCTGCGCTGGCGAAGGACATCAAGGAGATTCGCTTCGGTGTAGACACCACCTATCCTCCTTTCGAATACAAGGCACCGGATGGAAGCTTTGCAGGATTCGATGTAGAACTGGGCAATGCCATTTGTGAAAAGCTGGCGGTGAAATGCCGTTGGATCGTCAGCGACTTCGACGGACTGATCCCAGGCCTGCGGGCACGCAAGTTTGACGGCATCCTGTCCTCGCTGACCGTAACGCCTCAGCGAGCCGAGCAGATCGACTTCACAGACCGCATGTGGTCAGGCAACTCGTCCATGATTATGAAGAAAGGTGCCAATCTAGAGCCTACGGCCGAGTCACTCAAGGGTAAGGTCGTTGGTGTTCAGCAGGGCACCATTCAGGAAAACTTTGCCAAGACCAAGCTAGCCACTGCCGGCGTGAAGGTACAGAGCTACCAGGACCAGGATCAGGTTTATGCTGACCTGACCTCGGGCCGCATCGATGTATCCATGCAGGACATGTTGCAGGCCGAAGGAGATTTCATGAAATCTCCTCAAGGCAAGGATTATGTCAACCAGTCGATTCGTGACGAGCTGCTGCCTGCCGATACCGCCATTGGCGTACGCAAGGGCAACGACGAAATGAAGGCCCTGCTGAACAAGGGAATCGCGGCCATCCATGCCGACGGCACCTACGAGAAGATTCAGAAAAAGTACTTTGGCGATCTGGATATCTATAACAACAAGTAAGATCCGCCTTAACGTCAGCGCCTCCCGCTTGTGGAGGCGTTGGCATTTCAAGACCTATAAGAACAGCGCGATCAAACATGCCGCAGACTTCGTTCGACACCTTTCTTGAAAACCTGGGGTTGGGCGCCTTCGCACTCCACGGTTACGGTCCTCTACTGCTGGAAGGCACCTGGATGACCATGAAGCTGGCTGTCCTGTCGCTGGTGGTGTCAGTCATCTTGGGCCTGCTCGGCGCCACGGCCAAACTATCCCCCATCAAGGCCTTTCGCCTGCCGGCCGCCCTGTATACCACGCTGATCCGGGGCGTCCCTGATCTCGTACTCATGCTTCTGATCTTTTACAGCCTGCAGAGCTGGCTGGGTGAGTTCACCGATTACATGGATTGGGACTATATCGAAATCGATCCGCTTTCCGCCGGGGTACTCACCCTGGGTTTCATTTACGGCGCGTACTTCACCGAAACATTTCGTGGGGCGATCCTGGCGGTGCCGCGGGGGCAAATCGAGGCCGCTACCGCATATGGCATGACACGTACGCAAACCTTTTTTCGGATTACCTTTCCGCAAATGATGCGCTTTGCCCTGCCTGGCATCGGTAATAACTGGCAGGTGCTGCTCAAGGCCACGGCTCTGGTCTCCATCATCGGCCTAAGCGATATCGTCACCGCGACTCAGGAAGCCGGCAAGACCACCTACAAGATGTTCTACTTCCTGATCCTGGGCGGCGTGATCTATCTGCTGATTACCGCACTGACCAACCAGGTTCTGAACTGGCTGGAACGTCGTTATTCTGCGGGTGTTCGGGAGGCTGTACGATGATCGAAATCCTGCAGGAGTACTGGCGCGCCTTCCTCTGGACGGATGGTTATGGTTTGTCGGGTCTTGCGATGACCCTGTGGTTGCTGACGGCCTCGATCGCCATCGGCTTCGTGGCATCGCTTCCGCTTTCCGTTGCGCGACTATCGCGCCACCGTCTCATTCGCTGGCCGATACAGTTCTATACGTATGTGTTCCGAGGCACTCCGCTCTATCTCCAGCTGCTGATCTGCTATACCGGGATCTACAGCATCGAAGCTGTACGCAACCAGCCACTGATGAACGAGTTCTTCAGGGATGCACTGAATTGCACCATTCTGGCTTTTGCTCTCAACACCTGCGCCTATACCACCGAGATCTTTGCAGGTGCGATCCGCAATATTCCCCATGGTGAGATCGAGGCAGCCAAGGCCTACGGCCTGACAGGTTGGCGGATGTACATTCACGTCATCATGCCGTCTGCGCTACGCCGCGCCCTTCCCTACTACAGCAACGAAGTCATTCTGATGCTGCATTCCACGACGCTGGCGTTCACGGCTACTGTGCCGGATATTCTCAAGGTTGCTCGTGATGCCAACACTGCGACATTCCTGACCTTCCAATCCTTTGGTATTGCGGCGATTCTGTACCTCATTCTGTCCTTCACGCTCATTGGCCTGTTTCGCCTGGCCGAGCGCCGCTGGTTGGCCTTTCTCGGCCCGGCCCGCTGACCCTTCATGCAGGATGCCACGACCCGCAGGGATGCGGGCTGATTCATTAGGAGTTACCTCATGCGTCACGCCACACACGACCTGATCTCTCCGGTGCCCGGCACCGATCGCAAGATCCACAGCTTTCATTTCGGACCGCAGGACAGCGGCCGCAAGATCTACATCCAGTCCTCGCTGCATGCTGACGAACTGCCCGGCATGCTGGTCGCCTGGAAACTCAAGAATCAACTCCGCACACTTGAAGACGCAGGCCGTCTGAAGGCCGAGATTGTGCTGGTTCCGGTTGCCAACCCTATCGGGCAGGATCAGCAGGTCATGGATATTCACCTGGGCCGCTATGAGCTGGAATCCGGGCAGAACTTCAACCGTCGCTTCTTAGACATGACCAGCAAGGTCATTGCTGAAATCGAAGGCGCCCTGACCGACGACCCTGCACAAAATCAGGCGTTGGTGCGCAAGGCCTTCAAGGCAACACTTGAGCGTGAGACCGCGAACAATCAACTGACGTCTCAGCGACTGGTTCAGCAGCGGCTGGCCTGTGACGCCGAGATGGTGCTCGACCTGCATTGCGATTTCGATGCGGTAGAACATCTCTATACCACGCCGGAAGCCTGGGATCAGGTAGAGCCCCTGGCCCGTTACCTGGGCTCCAAGGCCAGCCTGCTGGCCACCGACTCTGGCGGTCAGTCATTTGATGAGTGCTTTACGCTTCTGTGGTGGAAGCTGAATCAGCAGTTCGGTGAACGCATTCCCATGGGCAGCTTTTCCGTCACGATCGAGCTGCGGGGCCAAATGGATGTGTCCCATGATCTGGCTGAACAGGATGCCCAAGCCATTCTCGACTACCTGACCCACTACGGCGTCATCTCCGGCGAAGCGCCGGCACTGCCGGAGCTGCCGTTCCCTGCCACGCCACTGGCGGCAGTAGAGCCCATTGATAGCCCCATAGGGGGTGTTCTGGTCCTGATGGCAAAGCCAGGCGATGTAATCGAAGCCGGACAGGTCATCGCTGAAGTGATCGACCCGATTGCCGACCGTGTAGAGCCTATCCGCAGCTCGGTGTCAGGTGTCCTGTATGCCTGCGCCAACCGCCGTATGGCCACAGCCGGCATGGCGGTCGCACGCGTGGCAGGCACCGAAGCCTATCGCAGCGGCTATCTGCTTTCGCCGTAAGGCTCGTTTCTGATGCACGGCGAGCCCGCGCAGACGGGCCGCCTTGTGGCCGTGCTCCGATGTCTGGAGCACGGCCGTTTGATTGGAACAAGGACTTCATATGTACAAGCTGACCGTCGAAGGGCTGCATAAGCGTTACGGCGATATCGAAGTGCTCAAAGGTGTCTCGCTACAGGCCCGGACGGGCGATGTGATCAGCCTGATCGGTGCCAGTGGCTCGGGTAAGAGTACCTTTCTGCGGTGTCTCAACTTTCTCGAAATGCCGGATGCCGGTGTCATGACGCTGGATGGGAATCCCATTCGCCTGGAGCGGCACGGGAATGGGCTGCGCGTAGCGGATCAGGCTCAACTGCAACGCTTGCGCACCCGGCTGGCCATGGTGTTCCAACACTTCAACCTGTGGAGCCATATGACCGTGCTGGAGAACATTACCCTGGCACCTCGCCGCGTACTTGGCCTGGGCAAGCAGGAAGCCGAAGCGCGCGCTCGCGCTTACCTCGACAAGGTAGGCCTTCCTCAACGCGCCGCCGATCAGTATCCGTCGTTTCTCTCAGGCGGCCAGCAGCAGCGTGTAGCCATTGCGCGAGCCCTGGCCATGGAACCGGAAGTCATGCTGTTCGACGAACCCACGTCTGCACTCGATCCAGAATTGGTAGGCGAAGTGCTCAAGGTCATCCAGGCGCTGGCCGAGGAAGGCCGTACCATGCTGATGGTGACGCACGAGATGGGCTTTGCGCGACAGGTGTCCTCACAGGTCGTTTTCCTGCATCAGGGCCGCGTCGAAGAAGCGGGGGCACCCGCTGAGGTACTGGTCAAGCCACAAAGCGAACGCCTGAAGCAGTTCTTGAGCGGCAATCTGAAATAGACCCTATGTCCTTGAGTGGCGGCTTTCTCTCTGCCGTTCAAGGACGTCAAAAAGGGAACCTGCCTACCGCTTGATACTCCGAAGCATAAGCATGACGGAGTCCATCAGTTGCCTGACGATACGATTTCTTCCCCCCGCCTGGGTGCCGCCTGGTTCGCTCAACGTGGCTGGTCGCCCTTCCCCTTTCAGGATGAAGTCTGGCGCGCGGTCGAGCATGGCGAATCGGGCCTGCTCCATGCGACCACCGGATCCGGCAAAACCTACGCCGTATGGCTCGCGGCACTCAACAGCTTTGCCAAGGACAAACCGCTAACGGCCAAGGGCGAACCCAGCAAACGCAAGCAGGCGGTAGAGCCACTGAGCGTACTGTGGCTGACCCCCATGCGAGCCCTGGCCGCAGACACAAAGCGTGCATTGGAAGCCCCGGTCAATGATCTGGAACTCAACTGGACGGTCGGCCTGCGCACAGGCGATACCAGCAGTGCTGAGCGGGCCCGGCAGAGCCGCCGTCAGCCTACCGCGCTGGTCACCACGCCGGAAAGTCTCTCGTTGATGCTCAGCCGTGAAGACAGCCGCGAGATCTTTTCCAGCCTGCGTATGATCGTGGTTGATGAGTGGCATGAGCTGCTGGGCAACAAACGTGGCACACAAGTCCAGCTGGCCCTTGCACGGCTGCGCCAGTGGAACCCTGCACTGGTGATCTGGGGGTTGTCGGCCACGCTGGGTAATCTTCCCCATGCGCAGGAAGTGCTGTTGGCCGGTCATCCAGGCCGGCTGGTTCAGGGCAAGCTAGCCAAAGACCTTCTGGTAGACACGCTGTTGCCCAAGCGAGGTGTGGAGCGCTTTCCCTGGGCTGGGCACCTGGGAGTACGAATGGTGCCCCACGTTGCAGACGAGATCGAGCACAGCGCAACCACGCTTATATTTACGAACACCCGAGCGCAGGCCGAAATCTGGTATCAGGCACTGCTTGAGGCCCGTCCCGAGTGGGCGGGACTGATTGCCTTGCACCATGGTTCTCTGGACCGCGAAGTGCGTGACTGGGTTGAACTGGGACTCAAGGAAGGCAAGCTCCGGGCCGTAATCTGCACCTCCAGCCTGGACCTGGGTGTGGATTTTCTGCCAGTGGAGCGCGTACTACAGGTGGGCTCGCCCAAAGGCGTTGCACGTCTGCTGCAGCGCGCCGGGCGAAGCGGCCATGCCCCGGGACGTCCCTCCCGCGTCACGCTGGTGCCTACACATAGCCTGGAACTGGTCGAGGCGGCAGCGGCCCAGAAAGCCGTGGCCGCCCGGCGAATCGAATCCCGCAGCGCGCCGCCCAAGCCATTGGATGTACTGGTACAACACCTCGTCACCATTGCGTTGGGCGGCGGTTTCGATCCGCAGGCCTTGCTCAAGGAGGTCCGTACAGCCTGGGCTTATCGCGAACTGACGGACGAGGAATGGGCATGGTCCCTGGCCTTTGTTCGTCACGGCGGTCACTCGCTCACGGCCTATCCCGACTACCGCCGTGTAGAACCGGATGAACACGGTATCTGGCGCGTACCGGACCGCCAACTGGCCCGCCGGCATCGCATGGGTATTGGCACTATTGTCAGCGAGTCGGCCCTACGGGTGCAGTTCTGGACCAAGGGCGGCGGTGGCGGCAAGTTGGGCAGTATCGAGGAAGGTTTTATTGCCCGCCTGAAACCCGGTGATCACTTCCTGTTCGCTGGCCGCGTGCTGGAGCTGGTGCGTGTGGAAAACATGACAGTGTATGTGCGGCGGGCAAGTAGCAAGAAAGCGGCCATTCCACGATGGAGCGGAATGCGTATGCCGCTGTCGGACGAGATGGCCGAAGCCGTCATTGATGAGCTTACCGAGGCGGATCAGGCGCGGTTCGCTTCTCCCGAAATGCAACTGGTCAAACCGCTGCTGGAGGTCCAGAAGCAGTGGTCTGCCCTGCCGACCCGCAATCATTTGCTGGGGGAAACGATGAAATCCCGAGAGGGCTGGCACCTGTTTCTCTATCCGTTTGCAGGACGACATGCACACCTGGGCCTGGCGAGCCTTCTGGCCTGGCGCATCGCCCAGAAACGACCGATCAGCTTTTCCATTGCCATCAATGATTACGGCTTTGAGCTGCTGTCGCCTAGCAAGGTGAACTGGGAAGAAGAGCTGAATGCCGAGCTGTTTTCCACCGGGACGCTTCTTGCCGATGTCATTGCCAGCCTGAACGCCAGTGAACTGGCGCAGCGACGGTTCCGCGAAATCGCCCGCATCTCAGGGCTTATCTTTACCGGCTACCCGGGCGCGCAAAAAAGTACCCGGCAGCTACAGGCCAGCAGCAGCCTTTTTTTCCAGGTGTTCCAGCAATACGACCCCGAGAACTTGCTGCTTACCCAGGCTGAGCAAGAGGTACTGCGCCAGGAGTTGGATGTACGAAGGCTGGAAAAAGCCCTGAATCGCATGCAGGCACTTGAACTCAACCTGCACGCCATTGAGCGCCCTACTCCCTTCAGCTTTCCGCTTCTGGTCGAGCGTTATCGCGAAAGCATGAGTTCGGAGAAACTGGCGGACCGGATTGCACGTATGGTTCAAGACCTGGAAAACGCCGCCGGACCCGGTGATTACGAACTGCCCGGCGAAGGGAATGACCTGATGGGATTAGGTGCAGGAGAGTCAGACCTGCCCGCTCGCCGCAAGGGACGTGCTCCACGTCAGACCAAAACCGGGCTTCCTCGTACAAAACAGCAAAAGACTGTGTAGCAATTCACGCTTTATCAGCATAGAGGATGAGTGCAATATCACACAATTAATTGACGCGGTAAAATTGACAACTGCTTCATAAGTAGTTGATATGAAAAATCTTTTTAGTGCCTTACTGCTATTGTTGTCGGCCAAGGCGCGTGCGCCCGAATGGCAGGAAAGTCCCACGTTGGCCCAGTTATTCAAGCGAGCCAACCTCAAGGGTACATTCGTGCTTTACGATGTCTCGGCAGATACGTTTACCGGGTATGACCGGACACGTGCAGACACCCGTTTTGTTCCCGATTCCACCTTCAAGATCGTCAACAGCCTGATCGGTCTTTCCACCGCAACCATTCGTAACGTGAGTGAGGTACTGCCCTATGGAGGGCAGCCGCAGCCCTTTCCTGAATGGCAGCGTGACCTGGGGCTACGTGATGCAATCAAGGTCTCCAGCGTACCGGTTTATCAAGAGCTGGCACGACGTATCGGCCTTGAACGCATGCAGGACTTTGTGCGCAGGCTCGAATACGGCAATACGCAGGTAGGCGACAGTGTGGACGATTTCTGGCTGGCCGGACCGCTCAAGATCAGCGCCCTGGAGCAGGTACGCTTTTTGGCACGCCTGGCACAGGAACGCTTGCCTCTGCCCGAAACCGTACAGGCGACGGTACGCGACCTGATTTGTCTGGACCAGGGAAAAGACTGGACGCTGTACGGTAAAACCGGTTGGGTTCAGAACCAAGACCTTGACCTTGGCTGGTGGGTCGGCTGGATTGAAAAACAGGGGCTGGTCTATACCTTTGCGCTCAATATCGACATGCCCAACCCTCAGGAACGGCACTTGCGCATTGATCTGGGTAGGGATTGCCTCAGATCGCTGGGCATCCTGTAGACGCCGGGCAGCCTGTTGTCTGCTCAGGCTACGCTCCCTGGGACGAGGCTGTTAAAGTGACAGGCTTTCCGCTGTTCCTGTGTGCATGCGTACCCATATTCCTATATCCCTTGCCGGCACCGAGGTGTGGTTGCTGGCTGACAAAGCCGTCTACTGGCCCGAGCAAAAGGCGCTACTGATTGCCGATATTCATTTTGGCAAGGCAGCTGCCTTTCGTGCGCTTGGGCAGCCAGTGCCCCATGGAACCACCGCTGCCAACTTGGCTCGCCTGGATGCGCTGCTGAATACTTACCCGACCGAGCATGTGTACTTTCTCGGCGACTTCCTGCATGCACCGGAATCCCATGCCCCGACCACGCTCAATGCGTTGGAGCAATGGCGTAACGCAAACTCATCACTGCTCATCACACTGATAAGAGGCAATCATGATCTGCGCGCCGGAGACCCGCCTGCCTCGCTCGAGATCAACGTAGTGCCCGAGCCGCTTTTGATCGGTCCATTGGCGTTACAGCATGAGCCGGAATCGCACCCCAGCCACGTTGTGCTGGCGGGCCATATCCATCCGGCGTTCAGTCTGAGCGGCCGGGGGCGCCAGCGTCTGCGCCTGCCCTGCTTCTGTCTGGATAATGATGTGCTGTTGCTGCCGGCCTTTGGTGACTTTACCGGCGGATGGGAGATCAAGGCCCTGCCGGGCCGAAGGATCTTTGTGGTAGGCGATGGTAGGATCTGGCCATTGGGCTGATCCTGGGAACGCTGCTACTGCAGCGTTCAACAGAGGTTCTTCAATCCATTTGGGCAATGCCAGAAATCATAATGCCGTAACGTTCCAGCAGCGCTACCGTGGGAGCCTCATAGTCCTGGGGCAAATCGGAACTGTCATAACTGTCGAGCGCCTGGTCCCGTACCAGTTGAGCGGCTTGCTCCATATCCGGTTTCTGTTCGGCTTCAGTTTCCACGACGGACGTGTTGCCATCATTGTTGGTATAGGTAATTTTCCACTTTGGCATCGCGCAAACTCCAGTAGCTTACTGAACTGTATCTTTAGACGCCGGATTGCGCCGCAGTTCTCTACAAAGCGCCTTTACCTGATGGGTTGCCCGAACAGCGCGTCCAGCATATGATCCAGCCCACCCCCCGTCAGCCCCATGCCTGCCAGCGACTTACGCGCTGTGTCCAGATGGTTCTCGAGCTGCGCCTGTACCGACTCGCGGCCCAGCAGCGCAACCAGCGTGGACTTGCCGTCATCCTGATGGGCATCTTTTCCCAGGCCATGGCCGTCCTGCAGGTCATCAAGCAGTTGGAAAGCCAGCCCCAATTCGGTAGCAAAACGATGCATTCCCTCCCGGACCGACGGCTTGGCACTGACGGCCAGAGTCGTCATGTCCAGCGCTGTCGTGAACAGGAGTCCGGTCTTGAGGTGATTGGTACTGTTAATAGCCTCCGCGCTGCGGCTTTTGGCTCCATCGCGCAGGTCACGGTACTGCCCCCGCACCAGCCCTTGCGAGCCTACAGCGGATGTCAGCATGCATACCATCTGATTACGCAGCACAGGCGCAACACCTGATGTACTGGCGACGACGCAAAAGGCATGGCTGAGCAGCGCTACTGCTCCCAGAACGGCGACATCCTCACCAAACTGCACATGAATGGTAGGCCGACCGCGCCTGAGCGTGGCGTTATCCATGCACGGCATATCGTCCAGAAACAGCGAGGCGGCATGCACCATCTCGACCGCGCAGCCCAGATCCAGAATAGCCGGCGAAAAGGCATCCAGATCCCGGGAAGCCAGCAGCATGAGCAATGGCCGTATACGCTTGCCGGGCGCCAGGGCACCCTCACGCATGGCGGCTGCGATCAGATCATCATTCTCGACAGGCGGAAGCAGCTCCTCTAGTCGGGTATCGATACGGGCACGCTCTGTTACAAGCTCGAAAGCGCATTCCTTCGGAAGTTTTGGCACTAATACCGTTGCCATGAGTCGAGATACTCCAGCACATGTAAGCGAGCCGACGAATGGTCGACACCAGCGACTCAACAATTTCCCTGATCCGATCTTGCAGATCAGAGCCGCTTGACGTACTCATGACCACAATAGCCGACGAAAGGTCGATGGCAACAGGAAAAAGGTAACTCATGGTTGATTGGGAATTGGCAAGTCGCAAGAACGATCACTTGGATATCGTCCTTGATCCTGCACGTGCCTTGAGCAGTATCACGACCGGGTTTGAGCAGATTCAATTCCAGCACTGTGCCCTGCCAGAGCTGCACCTGAACCAGATCGATCTTGCCACCACGCTGCTGGGCAAGCCGCTCAAGGCACCTGTTCTCATCAGTTCCATGACAGGCGGGCCGGAACGTGCACAGACCATCAACCGACACCTTGCCGAAGCGGCGGAAACGCTAGGCCTGGCGCTGGCAGTGGGCTCACAGCGCATTGCCCTGCAGAACGGTGGAGACAAGGGGCTGACCGGTCAATTGCGGCAACTGGCTCCGTCCATTCCCCTTCTCGCCAATATTGGCGCAGCTCAATTAGTGGCGGGTTATAGCGTGACCGAGGCCCGTCGGGCAGTCGACATGATCCAGGCCGACGCCTTGATCATTCACCTCAACCCACTCCAGGAGGCGGTACAGTCCGGCGGCGATCGCAACTGGCAAGGCGTCCTGGCTGCCATCGAACATCTGGTAACACATTTGGGCGTTCCGATCGTCATCAAGGAAGTAGGCGCAGGCATTTCTGCTGATGTCGCCCAGCAACTGACAGAGGTGGGTGTCGCCGTGATCGACATAGCCGGCGCAGGAGGAACCAGCTGGGCAGCGGTCGAAGCCGAGCGTGCCCATAACGACCTTGATCGTCAGGTTGCTCAGGCCTTTATCAACTGGGGCATTCCAACCGCCCAGGCGATTGCTCAGGTCCGTGAGCAATGCCCGGACATTCCACTCATTGCCTCGGGCGGTATCCGCAACGGCGTCGATGCGGCCAAAGCCATTCGCCTGGGCGCCGATGTGGTCGGTCAGGCTGCCGCCGTGCTGCATAGCGCAACCCTGTCTCCAGAAGCCGTTCTGAACCATTTCGAAGTCATGATCCGGCAACTGAAGGTAGCCTGCTTCTGCACCGGCTCGGCAAATCTGGCCGAGCTGCGCAAGGCCCGCCTGTTAAGACCCGTTTCGCTCGCGGAGACCTGAATGCCTCATTTCGCCCTCATCGCCCCTGCATTTTCTAGCCATCTTCGCGCAATGGAAGCGATTGCCGAAACCCTGGTGGCGCGAGGGCACACGGTCAGCCTGCTCCATCAGGCGGATGTCGGCGAGCGGCTTCGTAGCAACGCCATCCGCTTTTACCCGATAGGCCTTGAGTCTCATCCGCCTGGCTCGCTGGACGCCATGATTCGCCGGGCCGGTAATCCAGGCGGCCCGCTTGGGCTGATGCGCGTTATTCATGATATGGCTCGCAGCACCGAGTTGTTTTGCCGCGAGGCACCGAAGGTATTGCGTGACCTGGCCGTTGATGCCGTAATTTCCGATCAGATGGAAGCCGCTGGGGGGCTTATAGCCGAGCATTTGCGCCTGCCCTACGTCTCGGTAGCCTGTGCCTTGCCGGTCAACCGGGACCCGCTTGTGCCTCTTCCCGTCATGCCATGGGGATACGACACATCGCCACGAGGCCGCCATCTCAATCAGGGCAGTGCCCAGGTCTATGACCTCCTGATGCATGAGCATGCCCGTGTCATCCAGCGATACGCAAAAACCTTTGGTCTTGAGCCTCGGTCAACATTGGCCGACTGCCTGTCGCCTTACGCTCAAATCAGCCAGTGCGTACCGGGATTCGATTTTCCCCGTACCGAGCTACCAGCCAACTTTCACGAAGTCGGTCCGCTGCGCCTGCCCGCAGCTCAGGAGCCCACTCTGAGCTATCCGATCCGCACCGACAAACCGTTTGTGTTCGCATCGCTAGGGACATTGCAAGGCGGACGTTTCACCTTGTTCGAACGGATCGCACGCGCCTGCAAAACGCTTGATGTGCAATTACTCATCGCCCACTGCGGTGGCCTCAACCTGCAGCAATGCGATGCCTTGAGGCAGGCTGGCGCTCACTGGGTTACAGACTTTGCACCGCAGCGAGCCACGTTGGCGCGGGCCGATGCGGTCATTACCCATGCCGGTCTCAACACTGTGCTCGACGCGCTGGAAGCAGGAACGCCCATGCTGGCGTTGCCAATTGCCTTTGATCAACCCGGCGTGGCAGCACGCATCGAGCATGCCGGCGTCGGCCTTCGCCTGAGCCCTAAGCGACTGACCTCCGGCAAATTGGCCCTTGCTCTGCAACGCCTTCTGACCGAACCGCATTTTCGTTGGAAAGCCCAGGCCTTTCAGCCTCGGGTTCAGGCAGCTGGCGGCGTACAAAAAGCCGCTGACCTTATTGAGGACGTACTCAGCAAGGTTGCCCTGGAGAGACCCGCATGAATACCTATGACCTGATCCTGGCGGGAGGTGGACTGGCCAACGGGCTGATTGCCCTGAAACTGCGCCAGACACGTCCAGAGCTCCGCATTCTGCTCATCGAGCAAGGCGACCGACTGGGTGGTAATCACACCTGGTCCTTTCATGAGCCGGACCTGACAACGGAGCAGCACGCCTGGATCGAGCCGCTGGTAGCCCATCGCTGGGCGGAGTATCAGGTATTTTTTCCTGGGTTTGAGCGGACACTGAGCAGTGGCTACGCCTCTATCAGCGCCGAGCGCTTTCATGACGTTCTGATGGAGCGCCTGGGTGATTCGGTACGTCTGAACGCTACGGTCAGCGCACTCGGCCCTGCAGAGGTCAGGCTTAACGGCGAAGCGTTTCAGGCGGCTGCAGTTCTGGATGGCCGAGGTCATCGCCCCAGCCCGCACATGGGGTTGGGTTTTCAAAAGTTTCTGGGCCAGGAGTTACAGCTCGCGCAGCCCCACGGGCTTTCCGGTCCGATCATCATGGATGCCACCGTTCCACAAACGGAGGGTTACCGTTTCATCTACGTCCTGCCGCTTACTCAGGACCGGGTTCTGATCGAAGACACCTACTATGCCGATGGACAAAACCTTGACCCTGATCGGCTGCGTGACCACATCGCCCGCTACGCCGCCGATCACGGCTGGACAATCCAGTCCCTGATCAGGGAAGAGCATGGCGTGCTCCCCATTACGCTGAGCGGTGACATTGAGGCGTTCTGGGCCGAAGCGGGAGACATCCCACCTACTGGTCTCGCCGCCGGACTCTTTCATGCTACTACAGGATACTCGTTGCCTGAGGCGGTACGACTGGCGGAACTTATCGCTAGCTGCTCCCGTCTGGATACCTCTACCCTTGTTGATACGGTTCGCCGGCATGCGCTGCAACGCTGGCAAACCTATGGATTTTTCCGCCTGCTCAACCGCATGCTATTTCTGGCCGGCAAGCCTGAGCATCGCTATCGAGTGATGCGTCGTTTTTACGGTCTTCCGGAACCCTTGATTCAGCGTTTCTATGCCGGACAGTTGAAGCCCAGCGATAAGCTGCGCATTCTGACAGGCAAGCCACCGGTTCCATTACGCGAGGCACTGACGGCGGCACTGGCCAGCCGCACCGGTCAAACAGGCGGACCGATTAAGGACATCTTATGAATACAGACGTCGTTTCCAATTCCAGGCAGGCTGTTGTCGTTGGTGCCGGTTTCGGCGGGCTGGCCCTGGCTATACGCCTGCAGGCCTCCGGGATTCGTACCACGCTACTCGAAAAGCGGGACAAACCCGGCGGGCGCGCCTATGTCTATGAGGACAAAGGCTTTACCTTCGATGCCGGCCCCACGGTCATTACCGATCCCTCGGCCCTGGAAGAGCTCTTTACTGTGGCAGGGCGCAAGCTGTCGGACTATGTCGAACTGCTGCCCGTCGATCCGTTCTACCAGTTGTGCTGGGAAGACGGCACCCGCTTCGACTATGTCAACGATCAAGCCACGCTCGATGCCCAGATCAAGTCACTCGACCCCGCCGACGTCGAGGGCTACCAGCGCTTTTTGGCCTACTCCCGCGCAGTCTATGAAGAGGGTTATGTAAAACTAGGTAGCGTGCCGTTCCTGAGCTTTCGCGACATGGTTCGTGCCGGGCCGCAGCTACTGAAGCTTCAAGCCTGGCGCAGTGTGTACGATCAGGTCTCCAAATTCGTTCGCAACGACAAGCTTCGTCAGGCACTCTCCTTTCATACGCTGCTGGTCGGTGGTAACCCGTTCGCTACCTCGTCCATCTATGCGCTGATTCATGCTCTGGAGCGCCAGGGTGGCGTGTGGTTTCCCCGTGGCGGTACAGGCGCTCTGGTCCAGGGTCTGGCCAAGCTGTTTCAGGACATTGGCGGCACATTGGAACTTAACACGCCTGTCGAGCGCATCCTGGTCGACAATTGTCGTGTAACAGGTGTCATTACCGCCCAAGGCAAGCAGATCAATACTGACCTGGTTGCATCCAATGCCGACGTAATCCACACCTACAAGAAGATGCTGGGTCACCATGTGCACGGTATCGTCGAGGCGAACCGTCTCAAGAAGAAGCGTCACAGCATGTCGCTGTTCGTGGTGTACTTTGGCCTGCGCCAGCGCCCTGAAGAACAGAAGCTTCAACATCATACGATCTGTTTTGGTAACCGTTACCAGGGCCTGATCGAGGAGCTATTTTCCGGTCCTGGCGTTCCTGAGGATTTCTCGCTCTACCTGCACTCCCCGTGCGTGACCGACCCCTCCCTGGCACCAGAGGGCTGCAGTGCTCACTATGTGCTGTCGCCTGTCCCGCACCTGGGCAATGCACCGGTAGACTGGTCGGTAGAGGGTCCGAAGTACCGGGACCGCATTCTGGCCTACCTGGAAAAGCATTACATTCCAAACCTGAATCGCGACCTGGTCACCAGCCGGATTTTTACACCCGAGGATTTCCGCACTGAACTCAATGCGTATGTCGGTTCAGCCTTCTCCCTGGAGCCAATCCTGACCCAGAGCGCCTGGTTCCGGCCGCATAACCGAGACGCCGCTATTCCCAACCTTTATCTGGTCGGTGCCGGCACCCACCCGGGAGCAGGCATTCCTGGTGTAGTCGGCTCGGCCAAAGCGACCGCAAGTGTGATTCTGGGGGACCTTGGAGCAGCCATATGAATACGGCAGTCGTCGAACACGCAACGCAGTCCATCAATGTCGGCTCCAAGAGCTTTGCCGCTGCGGCCAAACTGTTCGACGAACAAACCCGTCAAAGCGCCGTGATGCTTTACGCCTGGTGCCGCCATTGTGACGATGTGGTGGACGGCCAGGACCACGGTCATGGACAGGTTGAAGGCGACCGGACGGCAAGCGAAGCCCGTCTTCAGGAACTTGAAGATCTGACGCGCCGTGCCTATGCAGGTGAGCCTATGAGCGAGCCGGCTTTTGCCGCCTTCCAGCAGGTCATCCAGCGCCATGCCATTCCCGAGCGCTATCCTCTTGAGCATCTGGCGGGTTTCCGCATGGATGTTGAAGAACGGGTCTACTACCGCCTCGACGATACCCTCCAATACTGCTACCACGTCGCCGGCGTGGTAGGCGTCATGATGGCAATGCTCATGGGTGCACGCGACGAAGACACGCTCGACCGCGCCTGTGATTTAGGCATGGCGTTTCAGCTGACCAATATCGCACGGGACATTGTGGAAGACGCCCGCATAGGCCGAATCTACCTTCCTAGGGAATGGCTCGATGAGGCAGGCATTCCCGTCGCCGAACTGGCTGATCCCGCGCATCGTGTCCGCCTGGCCACCCTGGCGCAGCGTCTGGTCGCGCTGGCTGAACCCTACTATGACTCAGCCGCTACCGGTATTGCCGACCTGCCTCTGCGCTCAGCCTGGTCGATTGCGACCGCTCGTGCCGTTTATCGGGAAATTGGTCTGAAAGTTAACGCACGAGGCCCTAGCGCCTGGGACAGTCGGGTATCAACCAGCACCGTTGATAAGCTTCGCCTGGTGATAAGAGGCGCCCTACGTGCACTGGCTTCACGGGCGGGCCGCTCTAGTCCGCGCCCCGCCGATCTATGGACCCGCCCGCGGTAAGTGAACGCACCGGGCGGTAGTGTCTCGTTACGAAATGAAGACTTGCGTCTTTTGCTGAAATTGGTCACAAACAAGGCGTCGCACGGCGACACTAAACCTAAACTTTTCAGTGGTATAGCAGGTCAGACATAAGCGACTACTTTAAGTCGCTCTACAGTAGTCAAGTACGGGATATATTTATGCACAAGACGGAATCGGCTGTTCCAAGAGATCTACAAAACGCACCGACCTCGCTCTTCTCGATCATCCCGCTTGTGCCGAGTGCACACACTACGGCCAGTCCGGACAGATCGCATACCTACAAACCGGAATTTTTCAACGAGAGCGAATGGGCGCTGCTCAAGGCAGCTTGCGAACGCCTGACTGCCACGACCAATCAAGGTACCAATGAATCCCTGGTCGATCTGCCTATTTTCATTGATCAGCATATGTTGTCGCCTTATGCGCACGGCGACCTGGATTGTCTGCAAGACCCTTTCACCGATGCACCTGCCAAACTTCCTCAGGGTCGTCAGCCGCTACGTGATCTGGTACGTGCCGGGCTTGCGGATCTGAATCACTACAGTCAACAAACGCATCAGCAGCTTTTTACGGCACTGTCAGCCGAAGAGCAGCAGCATGTTTTGAGCAATGCCGAAGCCGGTCTTCTGGGCACGCAAGCCCAGGAATTCATTTCCCTGCTTCGCACTGAAATCGATCACAGTCGCTTCGCCCACTCGTTGTTTCCGGCATACGAACCCCTGTCTGCCTGAACCCTCTGAACCGAATAAAAAAAGCGCGCCTTCTGGCGCGCTTTTGCGTGGTGCTTTACTCCTGATCGAACCGCCGCTTCTTGAGCGGGCCGTCATGCAGATCACGCAGCTGCTTCTTGAGCGCGGTCACTGATGGCGCATACAGGAAGCCAAACGAGACACATCCCTCCTTTCCATCCACGGCATGATGCATGCGATGTGCCTGATAGAGCCGCTTCAGGTATCCGCGACGCGGGACATATTTGAAAGGCCAGCGCTGATGGACAAGGCCGTCGTGAGCGATGAAATACAACAGCCCGTACGCCGTCATACCGACACCCATCCACTCGATCCGGCCATAACCGGACGTGCCGAAATAAATCAGGGCGATAGCAAGGCCGGCGAATACAACGGCATAAAGGTCGTTTTTCTCGAACCAACCGGTGCGCGGCTCATGATGGGACTTGTGCCAGCCCCATCCCCAGCCGTGCATGATGTACTTGTGTGCGTACCAGGCAAACCACTCCATAAAGGCCACGGTGCCCAGCACGATTGAGGTATTGATTAAGATATCCATGTTCGGCTCCAGGATCGTCCTTCCACCTTACTGCCTGAAACCCATTTGCGCACGATCTGGATCAGGAAACCGGGTCGGACGTCACCAGCAGGGTCGACGGATTCCCGAGTAGAACGGAATCCGTTGGCAGGTGGACATTCAGTGCGGCAGAGCGCACCACAAAACGTACCTTTGTACTGTGCATGGGTTCGCCGTCCAGATTCATATCGACCCCTTCGCTGGCGGAAATCTCAACCCAGGGTAACCGGGTACGAATGAACAGATCCTCGCTGGCGAACCCGCCTGAAAACCAGGAGCCCAACGTTCCCATCAGATCCTGTGGCGTGGGCAGAATAGTCAGATCAAGCATGCCATCGTTGACGACTGCATTCGGGCACAGCACATGGCCGCCGCCGGCCTGCCGACCATTGCCAATCCCCATGGCCAGAAACTCGCCTTCCCATTCAAAATCCGGCCCTTCGAAACGACCATAGGCGGAGCGCACTTCCGCAAAGCGCGTAAGGCCTGTCAACAGATAAGCCGTGCCACCCAGTACGCGCTTGAGTTCCGAGGACGTATTCGCCGTCACTTGTGAACCAAACCCGCCGGTGGCCATATTGAGAAACATCTCGCCGTCTGCTTCGATCAGATCGATGGGTTGCGCTGGCGTATCCAGTAGCGCCAGTGCCTCGGCAGGATCAGCTGGAATACCCGCCGCCCGGGCAAAGTCATTGGCAGTTCCCAGGGGCATCAGGGCCAACGACGCATCGGAGCGCGTACGAGCCAAGGCTTCGGCCACCAGCTTGAGCGTACCGTCGCCTCCGCCTGCTACCAGATGCGTATAACCTGCAGCGACTGCTTCCTCAACAAAACGGGCCGCATCGCCATTTTCCCAGGTGACTCGGACATCGACCGTTTTGCCGGTCGCACGTCGCGCCTCAACCGCTGCGCGGACATCGTCATTGGTGGCCTGATTACCATTGAGAATCAGCAGTGTTTTTTCATTGGAATCGGAGACGGTGACAGGAACATTCATGAACAGAGCACCCAGCAAAGTCGAGTGTCAGTAGGACTACGTCAACGGGTCCACGTTCCTTGGGAGCGACTTGATTTGTGATGAAGCAACCGCTCTGAAACCGACCTGGGAAAGCCGATGCGTTCCCAGGTCGGCAAGACTTCAGCCAATCAGCTCACTCATGGGAATGAAGCCCACAAGATCACCTTCGGCGATGGTTCTTCCTTCACGTACCTCTACCAACCCGTCAGCCCATGCCGCCGTACGCAGGACATTGGACCCCTGGTCGCGATGAGGCACGACCCGGCCATTTTCAAGCCGCGCCCGCTGGTACTCGCGTCGCTCGCCCACGCGCGTCCAATTAAACCCTGCTGCCACTTCTAGCTTGAGGGGCTCAACATCCTGAACGCCCATCCGACGCAGCAGATAAGGACGCGCCAGCAGCCCGAACGTCACCAATGTAGACGCTGGGTTGCCTGGCAGCCCGATAACCGGCACGCCGTTATAACGACCACAAGTGAGCGGCTTGCCTGGCTTGAGCGCCAGCTTCCAGAGGGTCAGCTCACCCGCCTCACGCAAGGCCTGGCCCAGGAAGTCCGCCTCGCCTACCGACACGCCGCCGGTCGACAGGATCAGGTCCGCCGAGTGCAGCTGCGCTAATTGCTCACGGGTACGCTCCAGATCATCCGGAAGAATGCCCGCATCGATCACCTCACAGCCCAGACGCTTGAGCCAGGACGCCAGCACCGTACGGTTACTGTTGTAAATCTGTCCCGGCCCCAACGGCTTACCTGGCTCGACCAGCTCATCGCCGGTCGACAGGATCGCTACCCGGGGGCGCCTGAACACATCAAGAGCCGCGCAACCCAACGACGCCGCAATACCCAGCTCGATCGGTCCCAGTCGCTTGCCAGCGTCCAGTACCGTATCGCCCTGGCGCGTCTCGTTACCCTTCAGGCGAACGTTTTTGCCTGCCTTGAGCGTCTCTACAAAGCGAATGCGCCCGTCATCCAAGACCTCGGTGTTCTCCTGCATCTCCACCGTATCGGCACCTTCGGGCATGGGCGCCCCGGTAAAGATGCGTGCACAGGTGCCCGGCGTGAGCGGCTGCGGGCTTTGCCCTGCAAAGATACGCTGACTGACAGGCAGCGGTTCGCCCTGAAGATCCTCAAAGCGCAGCGCGTATCCGTCCATGGCACTGTTGGACCATGGCGGCAGATCGAGCCCCGCTATCACGGACCGGGCCAGAACGCGCCCCTCGGCCTCCGCCAGAGTCACACGTTGCGTTTCGGTGATCGCGTCGGCATCAGCCATCGACAGGAGACGGGCCAATGCCTCCTCAATAGGTAACAGACTCATCCGCGCGGTCCGCAGGGTTCGGCCTTCTTCAGATGCGGCACAAAATTGCAGGGACGATGACGGTTGTCCAGCTGCTCAGCCAGAATGCCGTCCCAACCTGTACGGCAGGCACCCGTCGAACCCGGCAGGCAACAGACCAGCGTACCGTTGGCCAAACCTGCCAGCGCACGGGACTGAACCGTGGACGTACCGATGTCTGTCGCAGAGATCTGACGGAAATATTCACCAAAACCATCGACCTGCTTGTCCAGCAGGCAGGCTACCGCTTCCGGTGTGCTGTCGCGGCCGGTAAAACCGGTGCCCCCGGTGATGACAACGACCTGGACGGTATCATCGGCAATCCAGTTGGCTACCTGAGCGCGGATTTTGTAGAGATCATCCTTGAGCAGTACGCGTGCAGCCAGAAAATGTCCCGCCTCGGTCAGACGGTCAACCAGCAACTGTCCCGATGTATCGGTTTCGAAGGTACGGGTATCACTGACAGTCAGAACGGCAATATTCAGCGGTATAAAGACCGCATCGGCCTTAGAGCTCATAACAATCATCCAAAACGGCAGGTAAGAGACATTTTTATATCACAGGCAGGACTACCACGTAGCGATCCAGACAGAGACAAACCGTCGCCCCGCCACATAGAGCCAAGCCGCGCTACACTGACGGCCCGTATTCGAGCCTGGACGTTCCCATGACCACACGCCTTTCCGACTGCTCCATTCTTCTGCTTGCCGGTGGCCGTGGTCAGCGTATGGGTGGAAGGGATAAAGGCCTGGTGGAATGGCATGGCCTTCCGCTGATCGAGCATATGCACAAGGTGGTCCGCCCCCTGACAGATGACCTCATTATTTCCTGTAACCGTAATGCCGAGCGCTACGCCCGGTACGCCGATCAGATCGTCAATGATGCCGAGCCCGACTTTCCCGGCCCGCTGGCCGGTATCCGTGCAGGGCTCAGGGCAGCTCGTCATCGCTGGCTGATCCTTCTGCCGTGCGATGCTCCGCGCATTGATCGTGATCTGCTTGCCCAGCTACACCGCTGCGCACAGGAGGCACCTGATGCTCCGGTCATGGTGCGTCAGGGAAATTTCTGGGAGCCCTTGTTTTCACTTATTCCTACCCGCTTGAAAGATCGAGTGGAAGAAGCCTGGCAGGCAGGCGAGCGCAGCCCCCGGGGTGTATTCATTCCATTGGGTGCCCGGGCGCTAATGATTGCAGAGCATGATCAGCGTCTCGCCAATGTAAATGATGAACACAGCCTGCTTGTCCTTTCATCGGAACCTGGCGGGAAGTGATAGGTCAGAATGTTGTTAAACGTGCGTTTAAAAGGAGACTGCACATGAGAACCCGGATTCTACCTGCCTGCTTACTGGCTTTTGGTTTTACCGTCCTGGCCGGTTGCTCTACGCCTTCAGTGATCACGTTGAACGACGGGCGTGAGATCCAGGCGGTAGATACACCCAAGTACGACGATGACTCGGGCTTCTATGAGTTCGAACAACTGGACGGCAAGCCTGCCCGCATCAATAAAGATCAGGTCCGCACCATCAAGGAACTGTAAAGGTTTGCAGAGGGTACGCAAAAAATTTCACCTAAAACCTTGTCTCTAAAATGTTTTTAGGTAAAATGCGCGCCATCTTTCGGAGCGTAGCGCAGCTTGGTAGCGCGTCTCGTTCGGGACGAGAAGGTCGCTGGTTCGAATCCAGTCGCTCCGACCAGTATCCCGGTCTAACTCTGTTTAGACCAGCAAAGCCCGCCTTGTGCGGGTTTTGTTGTTTATGGCCTTAATGTTTTTGTCAGCATTCTGCCGTACACCTCGTCCTTTGCCTCCCACATAAGCGCCCTGTTCACGTAATATCCCGCCTCCGGTTGTGTTTACCTGTAAAAGGAAGCGATTCTGCCCTGTGCTCGGCGGGATCAGCTCGGCTTATGAAAAATATCTTTTCCGCTTTCCTGCTCGCCCTAACCGCGGCGAGCCTTTCTGTGCATGCGGCCGCTCGCCCTGTGCCGCAACCTCCCCCTGCACTTCAGTTGTTTTGCGCTAAGGGTGCTCTGGACGTTGTCGAAAAAATCGGCCCTGTTTATGAAGAAACCTTTGGCAGAAAGCTTGTCAGCCATGTAGCGCCGGCACGTGGCAACGATGCCACCACCATTCCTAGTCGACTGGCCGAAGGTGAGCGGGCCGATGTCTTTTTGCTGGACCGCATGGCCATTTCCAAACTGCAGCAGCAGGGTCATATCGATCCAGACAGCTGCGCTGATTTCGGAAAATCCTATATTGCGCTTGCTGTCCCCCACGGCCAAAGCCATCCGGCCATGACAAGCATGGAAGAATTCAAACAGATTCTGCTGGATGCCAAATCAATTGCCTACTCCGAGAGTGCTAGCGGTTTGTATCTGGAAAATGTTCTGTTCAACCTCATGGGTATCAAGGAGCGAATTGCGCCCAAGTTGAAAAGAATCACGAACGAGTCAGTGGGCGACGCCATTGCCCGGGGTGAGGCGGAAATCGGTCTGGAACAGGTCAGCGAGTTGAGTCCTTTGCAGGGCGTCGATATCGTAGGACTCATACCCGATCAGGCGCAGAAGATGACGCTATACACCGCCTGCATGGCACCTGACACACCCCATCCTGAAGAGGCCCGCCAGTTCATCAAGTACATCAGCTCCAATGCTTCATTCGAGCTGATCAAAGCCAGTGGATTGCAACCCCTTGTCGATCCTGACTACGAGCTGCACTTCAAGAAAGGTTGATTACCCACTGCCGGGGCGTTTACAAAAGCCCCGCCTCATTCTGCCTGGATGGTAAACAGGCGCTCACCTTTAGCTGTTACCGCTGTGCCTTCGTCAATGTCTGCCAGGTAATTGTCGTCCATGTCATACACCTGTTCGCCCTCGATGCGGTAGATCAACCTACCCTGATCATCCGAAGCGCGTACAAAGCCGTCATTATCAATCAGACCAATCTGAACGGCTTTGTCGCCGTATCCAAATACCAGGTAGCGCCCTTGACTGTAATCGGCAGCCATCTCGTTTCCTCCAAGCATTAGGATTGTCCAATGGACAACCTCTATCCAACATCTGTCGCCCTGTATGAACAACAGTACGTTCTGAAGGTTGGAGTCACGCTCCAGGCAAGAGTGCCGAAAAGTCCCGATCAGAACGAGCTGACTACCAGAGTCATGACAGGCCGACTATCCGATAATGGATGGACCTTGAGCCGAGCGCCGGTGCTACAGGTGATGATTGAATGGTGGCTGCCCAGCATTGGCTTATGTTTGACGACTTCAGGGCAATCAAAGCCAAATGTCTTGCTAGCATGCCAGGCAAGATCGGCCTTGCTCAGATTCTGGCTCGTATTGGCCTTTTGAGGCTGGGTGTTGTAAAGCGACTGATCCGCGCGTGTAAGCTCGGCATGAACAGACCAGGATAACGACGATGCCAGCAATAGAACTGCAAACTCTTTGCGCATGAGAACTCTCTTGAACTGCCCGTGCAGCTTTGAACGTTCACTCCTTAATAAATAGCCAGCTATCACCTGAGGCACACCAGAAGCGTTTAGCGCTTGCGACCTACAACCTTCGCAACGACTAACGCATCCTCGATGGCCATCTGCACATCCCCGACAAGATCAGCCGAAACCCACTTGTCTGAGCTGATGACATCGAGCTTGGCCTGCTCTGCAATGGTGTCGGTATCAACACCTAGCTTCAGGGCTGCTCCAAACACAGAGGCCAGGGCCTGGCTATACACAACCAATATCCTGTCAGTCATGAATACTTACCTATCATCTTGAGCATCTAGGTGAACGTTCAGCACAACCTCAGTGACACTCCTTTGTCAGCACTGCGAACGGGCGGGGCAAAGCCTGCACCTTTCAAGTAATAGCTGATAAATTCAAGGACTTCCCGAGAATTTCAAACCATCCATCAGCTTGGCTTAAAGCACGCCGGAAAAGCTCCGATAACCTTTTAGCAAGCAGTTCACCCCTACTTCTGCTTGTCTCCATGGTCTTTAAGCCTCGACTCGTCGAGGCTTTTTTCTTTCAGCGCCAGTGCCTGCTCATCCTTACATTGGTATAGCAAGCACCATGCCTGAAAAAACGCCTGATTTCCGGCACTCGGCCGCTTCTAGCCATAAAAACGTCTATCAGAACCATTTCACGCTAGCGGCCTGAACTAATTTTGCGTTTACGGTCATACCAGAACGCACTGTCAGCGTGTCCGTCCCCACATGGAAGTAGCGGCAATCCTATGAACACTCTCGCCCTCTGGCTTACCTCCCTTGGCTTGGTTGCCCTGGCACTGCCCTACGAAGGGCTTTACGCCTGCAGTACCTATACGTGGTGTTATACCCAGAACCCTATATGGCTCCCGCTCTGCATCGTTGTGACATTGATGTCGTTCTGGATTTACAAAAGAGAGGGCGCATCCGGTCAGCCTCGGCGACAGAACACGGATCGATCATCCAGCAGTCTTCAGGCTTGGCCATCTGCGCCAAAAGACCTCACCTAATAGGATGCTATCTGCTCATCGTCCGCTCGTGCTATTACCTTGCGCAACGGCAGTGTGGCTCAGGCACTGCCTGGAGAGGTTCTCGGACAAGGCGGGACGGCTACTAAGCTAAACGGCTAAGCCGAGCCTGGCTCAGACATCTGGCGATGACGCTCAGCTTTTTCCTGCTCAGACTCGGTGCGATTGGGGCCTTCGCCTTCCTGCTCAACTTCCGGCCCGCCCCCGTAGACCTCGGGTTGCCCGGCCATCAAGGCATTGAATCCCTGCTGCGCCACTAATACAGGATCATTCTTCTTGCCTGAGCCTACCTGAGTATCATCCTCACCGGCCCGGTGGAAAAAGTTGGTTTCGGTCGGTCCCGGCATCAATACCGTTACGCTCACACCGGTTCCCTTCATCTCATTGCCAATGGCATTCCCAAACGACCGCACAAAGGCCTTGGACGCTCCGTATACCGCCTCGAACGGAACAGGTGAGGTTCCTGAGATCGAAGAGGTTAAAAGCATACGACCTCGCCCTTGAGCCACCATGTCCCGACTGAATAACTTGGCAAGGTGTACTACAGACACCACATTGATCTGAATGAGGTTAAGTTCGCTCTCCAGCGTCGTCTCCGCCTCGGTACCCGGTACGAAACTGCCGCCAACGCCTACACCCGCATTGATGGCAATCGCATCAACTGGGCGGTTCAATGCACGAAACGCCGAATAGAGCTGCTCCACTCCTTCATAGGTTGCGAGGTCAACCGCCGCACATTCGACCTGAGCGCCTAGGGCCTGCAATGTCTGCTGGGCCTCATCCAGGCCTTTGCCCCGCGACGCGATAAGCAGGTCGAAGCCGTTCTGAGCGAATTGCCGTGCCAGCTCCAGCCCTATGCCATTCGAGGCACCTGTTACCACCGCCAGAGGTTTGTTCGTCTGAGTCATGCGGGTTACTCCATAAGGGTCATAGGCGTTATGACCTACTGGAGGCCGGGGCGACTCCCTAACCAACCGTATAAAAATAGCCTGTCGCCACTACAAAACAGTTCTGGCAGCGAGTCGGTAGCCACGCTAAACCATAGGGTGAAAATAAAACTTCACCTGCCCTTGAACAAACGAATCGCCTCCCCCATCTATGTAAATGCCGAAAGAGGAAAGCCGCTTTCTTCAGATTCTGCCTTTTACTATCAGGCACTTGACAACTCGGCTGTTCATTTATACAGTGAGCAGTACTCATCAAGGGGGCGATTAGGATTCGACGCCGGTAACAAAACTTGAGGAGCATGCCGAGCTGGTAGCAGACCTCGTAAATTAGCTGCTGCAAACTTATAGTTGCCAACGACGACAACTACGCTCTAGCTGCTTAACGCGGCTAGCAGTCGCTAGGGGATGCCTGTAAACCCGAAACGACTGTCAGACAGAACAGGATCGCCGCCAAGTTCGCTGTAGACGTAACGGCTAAAACTTATACAGATCGCCCCAAGCGCCCTGCCCATCGGGCCGCTAAGGGTTAACTCTAGTAGATTGGGCTAAGCATGTAGCGCCAAGAGCGGAGAGCTGGCGGACGGGGGTTCAAATCCCCCCGCCTCCACCAAGCATCAAGGGCTAGCCAAACGGCTAGCCCTTTTTTATTGCCTAAAATCAGCTACTGTTAGAAATAAGGCGATACAATGGCATTTTGATATTTTTAATGTTCCACAGTCTGCACCATGGCAGGCGCTACTAACGACATGGTTGGATAATGAAATACAAGGCTTGGTTACTCGCCATAGCAGGATGCCTGGCTTCCCTGGCCGTCCATGCAGGTGAGCTGACGGATGAGAATGACGAGTTCAGAGAGCGGCGCTCCGTAATCTGGACGGGTGATAAATCTGCCAACGATCTGGTGTTTACCGTATCGGCTAGCCAGGCGACAACAAGCTCAGGCGGTAAGATCACAACATACATTGCCAAGCTGTCCAGCATTGGCAACGAAGCCCGCTTTGGCGATTGCCGCTTTGCTCGCTGGACGATTGACGGCAAGGTCTTCTATGAAATGGAAGGCAAATACAAGCTCAACACCTTTCGTGACATCTACGGCGAAGACTTCACGACGCCCGTGACCCGGGAAGCGCTCGAGTACGTTGCGTCCGGCCAGCGTGTGGAATACAGGGCCTGCGATGTTAAAGGCAAGCTGTCTGACGACGATCTTGAAGGGCTTCAGCGCCTCTTGGATGTTACCGAAGGCTGACCTTTCCATCGGCAGCTGGGCATTATTCGCACTATGCAATTACCGCTCATTTCAGACTAAAGGCTAACCGGAGTTAGCCGATACCGTAGATACCAGGCAGTGACGTGACCTGCCGCCTCATTCGTGAGTAGCCTAAGACGCTGCCTAAGGATAGAAAAGTGTTCTACTGTCTCGGCCTGATACTCTTTGTTGTTGGATCCTTCTGCCTGTTTTTTGCGCCAGAGGACCTTCAAATCGTTATCGAGGGTGTATTGCTGATGGCTATCGGCTTTACCTACATTTTTGAAGGCAAACGCAGCCAGCGCAAGCTAAAGGCCCTGGCATCCTGCCGCTATTCAAGTCTGCATATTTCCGGTCGATAATAAGGCGGGTCTGGCAGTTTCCCTCTCTTTCTGCCCGACCCTAGGCCCCGAGCAATCGGGGCTTTTTATTGCCTGCGTCTATCGCGGCTGAGCATGCCGATAAAGACGCACCAAATGGAAACAGGTTTTTTTAAGACGTCTCATACAAAAAGGGGATGCTCATGACATCCCCTTTTTCTAGTGCCTTATCGCTGCTGTGCTTAGGCGGCTTGCCCTTCCAGCGCAGGCTTTTCATTGGCACTCAAGTGGCCGTTGATAGCGATGCGCTTGGGCTTAGCCTCTTCCGGTACTTCACGCAGCAGATCGATGTTGAGCAGGCCATTCTTCAAGCTCGCGCCCTTCACCTCAATGTGGTCAGCCAGGCGGAAGGACAGCTTGAAGGCACGCTGGGCGATGCCCTGGTGCAGATAGGTCACGCTGTCGGCGTTCTTCTCGCGACGGCCGCTTTTCACGGTTAATACGCCCCGCTCTACTTCAAGCTCAAGGTCGTCTTCGGCAAGGCCGGCAGCCGCAATCACGATGCGATAGCGATCGTCGCCATGCTTTTCTACGTTATAGGGTGGGTAGGAGCTGCCCGACTCGTTGCGCAGCGCGGATTCGAACAGGTCATTGAAGCGGTCGAAACCAACGGAATGGCGGAACAAGGGAGCAAGAGAGAATGCAGTGTTCATATAGGGAATCTCCTGAGTCATCAGCAAGTTTCAACGCAAGGCCCGACTTCGGCGCCCTGCAGGATTCCATATAGGAACCTTCTCGCTTTTTTCAAGTAGTACGCCTGACGAACGGTAAATCATAGATCTATAGTCAGACTGATCGAACCAGATAAATCAAACAGAATAGAGCAGGATTTAATCCTGATAGACGACGTTGGCGACCAATAAACCATCTTTTGGGCGATAGCCTATTCACGACCAGACAGAGAGACTTGGCCCGTTTTGCCTGATTGCCATGAGCGTTAGGGCGAAACTCCAGGCTGGCGTCCCGAGGGGCAGGCAGTGCGGGCGATCCGTGCATGGACGTTATCAACGATCAAGGAGAGAGTCTCTATGTTCAGTTTGAAACCTCTTGTACTGGCGGTATCTGCTCTGACCAGCTTTTCGGCCATGGCAGCATTCGATTCGGCCACACTAACTCAGGAAGGCAATAACAACGAAGTAACCCTCAACCAAAGCGCCGGAACCTACAACACGGCGACGCAGACGCAAACCGGCGATGACAATCAGGCTATTGCCGAACAGACAAACAGTAACAACAGCACGATAGAGCAGGTTCAAGCTGGCAACGCCAACCTAAGCCGAGCAACTCAGGCCTATGCCGAAGAGAGCAGCATCACCACTGACCAGAACGGCAGCAACAATACGGTACTGGCAGGACAGGATGACGTTTCAACCAGTACGATTACTGTCACTCAAGGCGGTGATGCCCACACGGTAGCTGTTCAGCAGATCGGTACGACCGACTCTACCGTTACGGTCTATCAGGAGGGCACTGGACATACCGCATCCATTACCCAGGCGGGCTCAAACAACCTGGCTGAAGCCTATACCTACGGCAGCAACAACACGGTGAATGCCAGTCAGCAAGGCGCTTTCATGGGCGGTCAATACGGCTCGGATCTAACGATGTTTTTTGGGCAGAGCGGTGATTCGAACGTGGTGAATGCCAGCCAGCAGGGATTTGATAATGAACTCTGGACCGGCCAGTATGATGCGAATAACACCATAACGGTTGAGCAGTCCGGCTTTGGTAACGGTCTTCGACTCGCTCAAGATGAAAACAATAACGTCATGACCAGCGAGCAGGCTGGAAGGAACAATACGCAGGCCATGACTCAGTCCGGCATCAACAACGAATTGAATATCAGCCAGGACGGTATGGACCAGCGCGCAACCTTGATCAGCCAGGGAGACAACAACGAAGTCAACATTACCCAGAACGGTACGATTGGAGGGGTAGATATTACGCAGATAGGGAATGACAACCTCGTCAGTACCACCCAGAGCGGAGACTTCCTGCTCTCTACCATCACCCAAACCGGCGATGTAAACCAAATTCAGCTCAACCAGACCAACGCCTGGAGCCAGGCCTATATCCAGCAAACAGGAACAGGCAACTCCGCAACGGTTAGCCAGTAATCGTAACGTCCAGGCGGCTGGCTAATCGGGGGCAGCCGCTTTCCATTTAATAATTCACCATCCATCTGCTCGTAACGGTCCTTACATAACCTTTACCTTCCTCCTCTTTTTCTTTACAGCGCTTCGTTGTTTTATTGAATGGCCGGTTTCTTTTATATAGCCGGGCTCTTGAGGAGGAGACGTTCATGATTCGTCAAATACCCAAGGTTGCGCTTCTGCTAGGTTGCCTCGCAGCGGCCGGCCAGGCCTCCGCTCACGGCGGACATGGCCCAGGGCCTGCCATTTTCGGGGCCGTGGTCGGGGCAGTCGTTGGCGGAGCGATTGTGGCTAACTCACGCGCAGCTGAAGCGCCTGTCTACGTACAGGCGGCTCCACCGCCGCCCCCGCCACAGGTGGTTTACTACCCGGCGCAGCCTGTCTATTACGAGACCCAGGTTGTACGCGTAGCTCCTGCTCCGCCGCCACATTATTACTATGGCCCGCCACCTGGCTATTACGGCCCCCCGCCGCGCTGGTAGCTGAAAGAAGCCTCGCTTGATGCGAGGCTTCTTTTTATGAGGCCAAGGCGCTGCTGATCCACAGCCGTTGCAATGGCGCACAGGCGCTAAAGGTACGAATGCTGAGCCTTAGCCTTCGCTCATTGAGCCCTCTCCGCAGACTCACGTACCACCGACCGCACATGGCTGATCACAAAACGACTTTCCGGGAGAGCTGGAATACGCGTGATATCGATCGAAAGATCCTGCGGGGGTACGTCATAACGCATCCACTGCGTAAGCGCCTTGACTGCCACCTTTAGCAGCTCGATCGTAATCCACTCACCGGGGCAGCGATGGTTCTGATGATGGTCGCCACCGCCTTGAGTGACAAAACCGAACGGGTTTTCATCCCAGGTCAGAAAACGCTCAGGATCAAACCGCTCAGGGTTCTTCCAGATTCTCGCATCGTGATTGATGCCATAGAGATCCAGCAGAACGCGAGTTCCCTTGGTAAAGGGATAGCCTTTCCACTCGAAGTTCTTGCGAACACGCGCCACTGTAAAGGGAAAGAACGAAAAGACGCGCCGCACTTCTTGTACAAAGGGTTCCAGCATGCTCGGCTCGTCGCGCAGCCGTTGTTGCCACTCGGGGTGCTTGTTCAGGGCCCAGGCAGCAAAGACTACAAAGCGTGCAACCGCTACGGTAGGCCTCAGCACATTGAGAATTTCGACCGCAGCCGTTTTAGGGTCAAGCCGGTTACCATCACTGTCCTTATGGTGGCTGAAGACGTACAAGGCCGTTTGCGGAGCCGGATTCAACGCACCCTGACGCACCTGCGTGACGAGATCTGCAATCCAGGCTTCAGCTTCTTTGCGAGACTTTCGGCCATTGAGGTGCCGAAGCCCTATCCCACCCGCGCCATCAATCAGAGCGGTGAGCTGCGAACGGCGCTTGGCTACGTCGCCCTCGGGCAGCGGCACGCCGGACCACTCACAAACGACCCGGCAGAGCTGAAACTGGGCTGCATAGAGCAGGATGACTTCGTGATTACCGGTCCAGGCGGAAATGTCTCGCTGCCATTGTTCGGCGTACCGGACCGTCAGTCGTTGGATATTGTCGGGCGTCATCAATGACATGAACATCTGCTTGCGCACGCGGTGCGCCTGCCCGTCTAGCCCTTGAATGGAGCCAAAGCCAAACAGGGTCTTTTTCAACATACGGGGGGCGGCCGCTTCCCGCATGAAAAGCGACTCGTCGTAAAATAGCCTGGCCCCCTCCTCCCCGGACAGACAGATAGTGTTCTGCATGAGCAGGCGCGCCTGAAAGACATCGCTCTGGTAACGACGGCAGCGCTCAGGGATGTAGCGGTATCCCTCCTTGAGCAAGGTGATAGAGCTGTCCAGATGGGGGTCTTTAGGGATCGCTGACATAAACGACGGCACTCCAATTGATCGACTTGCACATTGTCGTAACGCTCTGCCGATGGGCAGGCGAACGCACGCGTGATGCCTTAATCGACCCTGCAGACACGCCAAAGGTGCTGTATGTAGCGACCAGCCGTCAGACTAGCGAAAGCTGCGGCTTAGAAAAGGGGACCCTTTCAAACCAAACCGCCAGGGCACATCGCGCGCCTTGGTAATACCGATCCGTGGCCCTGAAATCGTCTCAAAAGGCACTGTCGGTGCGGCCAATTCGAGGCCTGGCGACTCCAGTACAAGCCCGTCGTGCTCTCCGGTAATTCCCAGAGCCTGACACACACGCCCCGGGCCTGCACATAGCAGGCGTAGCGTATCGAGTCCGCGGCGCTCACGCATGATGTCAATTCCTTCCAGGGGCTCCAATGCGCGGATCAGCACACCCGCACCATGCCCCGTGTCGCAGCAGACGATGTTCAGGCACCAGTGGATGCCATAGGAGCGATAGACATAGAGATGGCCTGGCGGACCAAACATGGTGGCGTTACGCCGCGTAAGCCCGGAAAAGCTATGGGAGGCTGGGTCTTCGCGATCATAGGCTTCGGTCTCGACGATCCGCCCGCCTACACCATTAACGGTAAAAACCCAGCCAATCAGTTGATGCGCCACTTCATGGGCAGGAGATGCAAAATCAATCGGTAAAGTCATGGTCATATTGCCTATACAGTCATAGAGACACATGACACTCCTGAGGACCTCAGGTGCCGTTGAATGATCATTCCAGATTGAACGTGTGCAACTTTATCGGCCGATCTTGATGTTGCTTTAACAGAGATTTTCTAAAGATCTGGTAGGAATTTTTAATATCTGACATGCCTCACAAAAACCATATGATCCAAAAATAGCCCACGTCTGATAATAATCATGAACAACTTAGTGCCCACTCCCGCGAATGAGTCCGAGCGGATTGCAGAAATTCGGCAGCTATGCCTGATCAATCCGGAGCCGGATCGCGCTTTCGACAAGATCGTTGCGCTGGCTGCTGAGTTGTTTCAGGTCCCGATTGCCCTGATCTCGATTATCGATACTCACCGGCAATGGTTCAGTGCGAGCGTCGGGCTTACCATCAGCGAAACGCCGCGTGAGCACTCTTTCTGTAGCCATGCCATTTTGAGCGATGAGCTTTTCATGGTCAGCGATGCTACTCAGGACCATCGCTTCAAGGACAACCCGCTGGTTACGGGGGAGCCTCACATCCGCTTTTACGCAGGTGCTCCCCTGCTGACTCAACAGGGCCTTGGGCTGGGCAGTTTGTGTATTATTGACACGAAGCCAAGGCCCGCTCTGGATAAGCATCAGGTAAAGCTGCTGAACCAGCTCGCCGAGCTGGTCATGGCGCGTGTAGAAACACTGCGCAACCTCAACTTCATTGACCTACCGACCGGCCTGTTCAATCGTCCTCGCCTGGAAAGGGATGTCTCGAGCTTTTTCTCGGACCAGGATCTTCCGATCACGCTGGTGGCAGTCGATGTCATTGCGCCTCGTATCCTCAACGACATCGTCAAAGCGTTGGGCTATACGTTTTCAGAACGGCTCATGCTTCTGATCAGGGACCGCCTACAGGCTGTTGTACCCAAGGATCTTGCACTTTACAGGATCAGTCCTACACGCATTGCCTTTATGTTGGCGAACATCGAAACGGAGGCAACTGAAACGCTTTACAGGCATATCCTCGAGTCCTTTGAGGCACCGCTGGTTTGCGACACCATTCCCATCCAGACGCAGATAGGTCTGGGCATTCTGGTCCTTAACAAGGAAAAGGCACGCTCAACGGACTGGATACGTTCGCTCGTCAGCGCAGCAGACGATGCACGGGAAAACAATGCTGGCTGGGAGATGTACAGCCCGCGCCGCGACCATGCGCAGCAGCGCGCCTTTCGCCTGCTGAGCGCACTGACGATAGCGCTTCAAGCGGACGATCAGCTCAGGCTCTACTTCCAGCCTAAAATCCAGCTGGCTACCAGTGAGTGTACGTCTGTGGAAGCCTTGCTCCGCTGGCGCCATCCTACACTGGGCGATATCAGCCCAGGCGAATTCATACCGCTGGCTGAAAAGACCTTCCTGATTCGCTCAGTCAGCCTGTGGGTCCTCAAGGCTGCGGTCAAACAGGCGAAGGCATGGCAACAACAGGGGTTGAACCTGACGGTGGCCATCAACGTATCCGCGGCCGATCTGGACGATGAGGTATTTACCGATACGCTGACTGCCCTGCTCAGGGAATATGATCTGCCGGCGCAGCGGCTGGAGGTGGAGTTTACCGAGGGCGCCCTGATCCGGCAGACCGAAGTTGTGCAGCGCCAACTGGAGCGCATCCATGATCTTGGGATCGTCATCGCTATCGATGACTTTGGTACGGGCTACAGCAACTGGTCGTATCTGCGGGATATTCCGGCGTCTGTGGTCAAGCTTGACCAGTCCTTCATCCGCAATACGCTTCGGCAGGAAAAGGACAAACGCATCGTCAAGGCCATGATCAAACTGGCCAAGGAGATGGACTACCGGGTAGTGGCTGAAGGCATCGAGACCGAGGAGATCTACAAGCTGATGCGAAACTGGGGATGCGATGAAGGCCAGGGCTACCTCATGGCTCGCCCCATGCCGGCCCTTGCCCTGCTTGAATGGCTCGAGAGTAAACCGCTTCGCTATTAAAGCTCCTCCTGAGTCCTACCGAACAACAAAGCCGTCTAGCAGTTCTCAGCCTCATGAGGCGTTGGTCTTATCAATGGGATAAACCCTTACTTTTTCTGTCACATCATGAACCGATAGAAAAAAGTATTATTTATGGAATCCGGTAGATCCTCCCTCAGCGCCTTGAGCCCTGGTGAACTGGCCCAACTGGTATTGGCCAATACCTCTGACTATGCCGTGGTCGTATCCGACCTATCGGGGACCATCGTGGACTGGAACCCCAGCGCGGAAAAGGTCCTGGGCTGGACGGCAGCCGAAGCCATTGGCCAGCCGGTATCTATTTTCTTTACCCCTGAAGACTGCGCGCAGGACCGGCCCAACATCGAGATGTCGGAAGCCGCCCGCTGTGGCTGCGCCAAGGACGAGCGGTGGCATATCAAGCACGACGGCACACGCTTCTGGGCCAGCGGCGAGATGAGTGCGCTGCGCAGGGATGGCGTGCTGATGGGCTACTCCAAGATCCTGCGTGATCGTACACCCGAGCGTCTTGCTGCAGAGCGCCTTCGACTGGCTCAACAGGTAGGAGAGATCGGAACGTTCGAATTGCACCCGGCTCAAGGACGCATAACCGTGTCTCGGGAGATGTGCCAGCTTTGGGGGCTTCCTGAGCAGGAGAGCTTTCAGATCGAGGAGTTGATTGCACTCATCCACCCTGAAGATCGCGCACGTGTTATCACCAACAGTCATGAGTTTTTAGAGGGTGCGTTGGATTACGTCGAGTATCGTATCCGCAGGCCTGACAATGGAGAGGAACGCTGGATGGCTCGTCGAGGCGAGCCTATCTTGGTCAATACTCGTGAAGGCATGCGTTATTTTGGCGTGTGCTACGACATCACCGATCGCGAACGGGCTGAACAGGCACGGTTGGAAAGCGATGCTCGCTTGCGCAACCTTACCCAGGAGATGCAGGAAGGCTTTTTCGTCGCAGAGCCCATCCTAGACATAACAGGCCATATGGTTGATTTTCGTTTTATCGAGGTCAACCCAGCCTTCAGCCAGCTGACAGGACTTCCGCCCGAGCAGGTGCAAGGCCGGACCCTCCGCGAAGCACTACCTCATATCGATGACACGCTGATAGAGAGTTATGCACGCTTCATACGTCATAACGATCCCGTACATTTTGAACTGCAGCTGCAGGCGTTGGAAGGTCGTTGGTTCGAGTCCTGGTTAAGGCGTCTGGACCCTACCCGCTTTGTTGTGCTCTTTCTGGATGTCACCGCACGCAAGCAAGCTGAAGCCGCCTTGTCGGAAAGCGAAGCACGCTTCAAGGCCATCACGAACTCCATTGACCAGATGGTCTGGGCCAGTCGCCCGGATGGTCATCATTACTACTTCAACGAGCGCTGGTACGAATTCACCGGATCGGTGCCAGAACATACCGATGGTGACAAGTGGATTGAGATGGTTCACCCCGATGATCGGGAGACCACTTGGGCGTCTTGGCAGCAATGCCTCACAAGTGGTGAGCCCTACCGTACAGAGTTTCGGCTTCGCCATCGCTCCGGCCAATACCGCTGGGTGCTCGGGCGGGCTCAGCCGGTACGTAATGAGCGTGGTGCGGTCGAGGGCTGGTTTGGTACATCGACCGATATTCAGGACATCATCGATGCTCGCGAGGTCCTTTCCCGTTCACGGGAGGAGCTTGAAAAGCAGATTGAGCTACGCACGCGCGAGCGTGATCGAATCTGGCGTTTAAGTAACGATCTGATGAAGGTCTGCCAACTGGATGGCCGACTCACTTCGGTGAACGAGGCCTGGTACGAGACGCTAGGCTGGTCGGAAAACGATCTGCTTGGCAGAAACTATCTTGAATTCATTCATCCTGATGATGTTGACCGCGTCACGCATGGGCTCAGCATCATCGATCAGGAACGGCGGGCCCGTTCCTACGAGGTACGCCTGCTCCATCAGAATGGCAACTATAGGTTGACCTCTTGGACAGCCGTACCCGAGGAAGGATTGATCTATTCGGTTGGTCGGGATATTACCGAGCAGCGCCAGCTTGAGGATCAACTTCGTCAATCCCAGAAAATGGAAGCTGTCGGCCAGCTCACCGGCGGTATCGCCCATGACTTCAACAATCTGCTGACGGGCATTATCGGCTCGCTGGACCTGATGCAGCGCCGTTATGAGTCGGGGCGCGTCCAGGATCTGGAACGCTATATGAGCGCTGCCGTCACGTCGGCGCAGCGTGCAGCCGCCCTCACCCAACGCCTTCTGGCTTTTTCGCGGCGCCAGGCCTTGGATCTCAAACCGGTCAACCTGAACACCCTGGTTGCATCGATGGAGGAGCTGCTCAGACGCACCATTGGTGAAAAGATAGCCCTCGATACAACGCTTACAGCAGGATTATGGCCGGCGCTTACCGATACGAATCAGCTGGAAAGCGCGCTGCTTAACCTTGTGATCAATGCCCGTGATGCCATGCCGGAGGGCGGAACGATCACTATTGCCACCTCCTCGGCGCACTTTGATGAGCACACTGACGATCCACACCTGACATTGGCGCCAGGTGACTATGTCGTGCTGTGTGTAAACGATACCGGGACGGGCATGAGTCCAGAGGTTATCGAGCGCGCCTTTGATCCGTTTTTCACCACCAAACCCATCGGTCAGGGTACCGGCCTTGGCTTGTCCATGATTTATGGCTACGCCAAACAATCCAAGGGACAGGTCCGTATCTTCTCCACACAGGGCAAAGGTACAAGCGTCAGGCTATATCTACCTCGATACCGTGGCGCGCTGGATGAGCACGCGATCAATACCGAAAGACAATTGCTTAAAGGCTCCGGAGAGACTGTATTGGTGGTGGAGGACGAAACCATTGTCCGCTCGCTGATCGTCGAAGTGCTCGATGAGCTGGGCTATAGCTCGCTTGAGGCGGTCGATGCGCAGCAGGCGATTCCTCTGCTACAAAATGGTCAACAGATCGATCTGATGATCTCCGACGTGGGGCTGCCGGGAATGAACGGCCGCCAGCTGGCCGATGTAGCCAGAACCCTGCGACCGGAGCTGAAGATCCTCTTTGCGACAGGCTATGCCGAAGGCGCCCAGGTCGAAGGCTACCTGGGCGAAAACATGGAGATCATTACCAAGCCGTTCAATGTGGATGCCTTGGCCAGCAAGATTCAAGAGATGATCAAGGCTCAAGATTGATGCGCGTCAAGAGACTAAGAATCATGCCCCTCTCCCGAAGGGCATGACTCATATCACGAGGCGCCTGAATAAGCCCGTATAAGGCAAGATTGTCAGGGTTGTGCTCCACAA
Organism: Pseudomonas sp. MAG002Y; assembly: GCF_019400845.1. Classification (NCBI taxonomy): domain Bacteria; kingdom Pseudomonadati; phylum Pseudomonadota; class Gammaproteobacteria; order Pseudomonadales; family Pseudomonadaceae; genus Pseudomonas; species Pseudomonas sp. MAG002Y. Next base: position 214,507 of record NZ_WOEJ01000007.1, read on the forward strand.
ACGCATTCAACGACCCTGTATCAATAGGCCATTACGCCTTGCTGGCGATCGGCTTTTGCGCTTTTAGTGTCCAAAAGCAGGCAAATACCTTTAAAATCCGTCGCTTCGCTCAATGGCCGTACGTGAAAAACGAACCTTTAGCGGGACAGACTGATCCTGTACGGCGTGTATTCAACTCGCGTGAAGGGAACGCACGAACCCCGTCTTTGCCAACATCGCCCCGCTTCCTTATAAGTTGATCTTGCCATGACCCAAGCTACAAACCCCTTTCTGAACTGGCTGATGCGCTCCAGTCTGGTGATGCAGATTCTCATCGGACTCATCGCCGGTATCGTGCTTGCGCTCGTTGCGCCCTCTGCGGCCCAGGCCACAGGTTTCATCGGCTCCGTGTTCGTCACAGCCCTGAAAGCGGTTGCGCCGATCCTGGTATTTGTTCTGGTAGCGTCCTCCATTGCCAATCACAAGCAGGGACAACCTACCCATATCAAACCCATCCTGTGGTTATATGTAATCGGGACGCTGTCTGCATCGGTAATTGCTGTACTAGCCAGCTTTCTCTTCCCATCCACCTTGACGCTGGTCGCCCATACCAGCGATATCAGCCCGCCGGAAGGGATCAGCAGCGTATTGCAAACATTGCTGCTGAGCATCGTCGATAACCCGGTCAACGCGCTTATCAATGCCAATTTCATGGGCATTCTGGCCTGGGCCATTGGCCTGGGCATTGCCTTCCGTCATGCCAGCGAGACGACCCGTACCGTGTTCACTGATCTGGCGGATGGCGTTTCGAGTATTGTCCGCTTCGTGATTCGCTTTGCGCCGCTCGGTATTTTCGGTCTTGTATCCTCGACCCTGGCAACGTCCGGGTTTGATGCCCTGGCGGGTTACCTGCATCTTTTGGTCGTATTGATTGGTTGCATGCTGCTGGTGGCCTTTGTGGTTAACCCGCTCATCGTGTACTGGAAAACACGACGCAACCCCTACCCCCTTGTCCTGACCTGCCTGCGTGAGAGTGGTATCACAGCGTTCTTCACCCGTAGCTCGGCTGCAAACGTACCGGTCAACCTGGGCTTGTGCGAACGGTTGGGCCTGCATGAGGACACCTATTCGGTTTCGATTCCGCTAGGCGCCACGATTAATATGGCTGGCGCAGCCATTACCATTACTGTGCTAACACTGGCTGCAGTCGAAACACTGGGTATTTCCGTTGATATTCCGACGGCTCTTCTGCTCAGCATAGTGGCCGCGGTTTGTGCCTGCGGTGCGTCAGGCGTCGCGGGCGGTTCGCTGCTGCTGATCCCACTGGCCTGCAGCCTGTTCGGGATTCCCAGTGAAATCGCCATGCAAGTGGTAGCGGTAGGCTTCATTATCGGGGTGGTTCAGGACTCGGCAGAAACCGCCCTGAACTCTTCCACCGATGTGATCTTTACGGCAGCGGCCTGTCAGGCCAAGGAAGCCTGATAGTTAGGCAGCGGAAAGAAACCTCCCTTTCCGCTGCCCTACTCCCTACAGTCAAGCAGGCTCCACTGTAATCTTTGGCGTGCCGTTCTGGGTCTGCACCTTGACCCTTCCAGGGGTGTATTCGACGAGGTGGCCCCCGTCAAAGATAAAGGAATAATCCGAGCGATCGGCTGACATGCTGAGCAACCGGTCCCTGTAAACAAGGACGGTCAGCGACCCTTCCTTCTGTATATGATCCGGTTTACCCATCGAGCCTACGAGTTGCTGCTCGGTCATGTACCGCTCAATCTGCACATCCTGAGCGGTCTGGTCATTCTTGTTCCCATGGGTGCACGCTGCCAGGAGCGCCAGGGAAAGCATCACGATTGTCTTGCGCATGAATCTTCATCCTTTTCCGGCCCGGCAGCACTCACGGCTGCACGCCATGCCGAACCCTGATTGACATCGCTACGCTCAAGGCCCGGTCATCCTTAAAGGACTTCAACCCAGTCGTAACGATTCCTTCCGACTCGCTTTCTGTGATTTCGTTCGCAGCGATTGGAAGCTCAGACAGGATGGAGCCAAGAAACAGATGAGATGGCTATATGACCTCAAGGGAAATCAGCGCTTTCCTGGCTGCTTACGTCCACGGAAACGGTTGCGATTGAGCAGTACATAACCGATGAACTGGACAACTGCTGACAGGACCAAGGGCGTCAGGTGACCCGCGTCACGAGGCGCTCTTTCAGGACCGATCAGCGGCACCAGAGCCGTTACCAGCCCCACTACTCCGCCTACGAACAGCACTAGGCCGATCCAGGTTAATGGGCGTACTTTGGATTTGGAGTCGTTCATTCGATTACTCGGCTAGTTTCAGGCTCGGCTATTCTATAGGATCGCCCGCCTGACTGCCCCCGATCGGTTGTGCTGAACCGAAACGGTTTCTTACCTTCAAACCTGTATGTTGCCTTCGCAACCCAATCCCACTCCGATTCCAACCGCGAGTATTCAGCATGCGTATTGCTTGTCTTGCCTGGGGCTCCCTGATCTGGAAGCCCGGCCCGCTTCCATTGGCTTCTGCCTGGATGAACGATGGTCCAAAGTTGCCGGTAGAGCTCTGCCGCACCTGTGACGGTGGAGAGTTAGCGGTTGCCTTGTCTTCAAGCGCACCGGATAGCCCCACGTTCTGGGCACTGTTGAATGTTCAGGACATTGATATCGCCCGTGAATTGCTACGTGATCGCGAGCAGATCAACCGTGAACGCCCTGAATACGTAGGCAGTATTCCAGGCGAATACGAAGGTCCCTATGGTGAACGCATTCGAGCTTGGGCTGACCACAGGGAGCTGGATGCTGTAGTCTGGACGGCTTTGCCTCCCAAGTCGAGGGACGAAGAGGGCCGTATGCCTTCTGTTGATGAAGCCATTGCTTATCTCGATGGGCTTAAAGGGGATATTCGAGATCATGCCTGCAACTATGTCAGGCAGCTTCCGCTTGAAATCAGAACGCCTTATCGCACCGCCATCGAGCAGCGCCTGGGATGGATGCCTGTTGATCAATGACTGATTCCTAACAACGGACAGTTGAGTTCATCGGCGAAGCATGGATCTAATACACTTTGTGTCCCGGATAATCCGGGAGCCGCCTGTTATCCTGTCACATGACTTCACATAACGCTTCTGCTCTAACTCTGTTTCGTGGCCCTGGTGAGATACGTGCCCTGGCAAGGGACCTTGATTGGTCGAAAACACCACTAGGCGCCGTATCCACCTGGCCACAGAGCCTTCGCTCAACGGTCCGTACCCTTCTTTCGTCCCAGTACCCCATGATCCTTACCTGGGGTACTGCATTTACGCAGATCTACAATGATGCCTACGCCAAGCTGATCGGCGATAAACATCCCCAAGCGCTGGGCGAGGATATCCGCATTACCATGGCGGAAAACTGGGATACGCTTGGTCCTATGATCGAACGGGTCATGGAAAGTGGACAGGCGAACTGGACCGCAGCCCTTCCTCTGCTGATGGACCGCGCAGGCTACCGCGAAGAAGCCTATTTCAGCGTCTCCCATGCACCAGCCGAAAATGACGAAGGAAGCATTGTCGGCATGCTGGCTGTGTGTAGCGAAGTCACTCTGCAGGTTGTAGGCGAGCGCCGATTGAAGCTGCTGAGCGATCTCTCCACACAGGCCGGTGAAATTCGAAGTGTCGAAACCACCGGCAGGGACATTGGAGCCGCACTGGCCAGTGATCCGCTGGATCTGCCTTTTGCACTGCTTTATCTAAAAGGCCCTGAAGAGACGCTGAATCTGGTTGCCGCGACGCCCATAGACCCGGGGGCTCATGTGCCCTCTACCGTGTCTTTAGGCAATACCGCAACTGAGCCGCTGTGGCCCTTCAAACAGGTCTTGGCTGGGCAAGCCCAAACCATTACCGGGCTTTCAGATGCGCTGGGGCTTCATGGTGGCCTCTGGCAGGACCCTGTCGATTCGGCGCATATCATGCCGATCGCTGGCGAAAGTGATGCCGAGCCGCTAGGGGTCCTGATCGTAGGGATCAGTCCAAGCCGTGCGCTGGACGATGCCTATGCCACATTCATCACACTCGTCGCAGGGCAGGTTTCGACGGCTCTGCGCAATGCCCGTGCGTATGAACAGGCACAGCAGAGAGCCGAGATGCTGGCTGAGCTGGACCGTGCCAAGACTCAGTTCTTCTCCAACGTATCCCATGAGTTCAGAACCCCCCTGACACTCATGCTGGGTCCTCTCGAGGATCTGCTTGGTACACAAACCCTGACGCCCGAGGTTCGGGGTGAGTTGACCATAGCGCACCGCAATGCCCTGCGCCTACTGCGGCTGGTCAATACATTGCTGGACTTCTCCCGTGTCGAAGCAGGCCGCTCGCAAGCCCGGTTCGTGCCTACGGATCTGGCATCTTTTACAGCAGATCTGGCAAGCAGTTTTCGCTCGGCTATCGAGCGGGCGGGTCTTCGTTTCGATGTCTTCTGCCCCACCCTCCCCGAGCCCGTCTTTGTCGACCGGGAGATGTGGGAAAAGGTGATCCTCAATCTATTATCCAATGCGTTCAAGTTTACGTTCAGCGGCCAGATCCGCCTGGAACTGAGCTCGACCGATACCCATGTTCAGCTGACCGTAGCCGACACCGGGGTCGGCATTGCTGCAGCGCACCTTCCCCGTCTTTTTGAGCGCTTCCACCGAATCGAAGACACCAAGAGTCGTTCCTATGAAGGTTCAGGTATTGGCTTGGCCTTGGTGAATGAGCTGGTTGCACTGCATGGTGGCTCGGTATCCGTGAACAGCGAGCTGGACCACGGCACCACGTTCACCTTGAGAATTCCCTTTGGCAGCCGTCATCTCCCGGACGAATTGCTTCAGGATGCTGCATCCGGTGCGAGCGAAAGCCCTGGAGCGGCACCGTTTGTAGAGGAGGCCTTGCGCTGGCTGGTTGATGACCCCGTGACTCCGCGGCTGGAAACCCAGGCGGCTGGAGCGGTGATGGTCGCAGCAAGGGATCCCATGAAGCGGCGTGCCCGTATTGTGCTAGCCGATGACAACGCGGATATGCGCGCCTACATTCAGCGCCTGCTTGAGCCTGATCATGACGTTGTTGCGGTCGCAGACGGAGCCGCCGCGCTTGAGGTTCTGCAGCAGTACGGGGCAGACCTGTTACTGACCGACGTGATGATGCCCCAACTGGATGGATTCGGCCTGGTACGCAAGCTACGGGAAGATCCGCTGCTTAACACCCTGCCCATCATTATGCTCTCGGCACGTGCCGGTGAAGAGGCCAGTGTGGATGGGTTGGCAGCCGGTGCAGATGACTACCTTGTCAAACCCTTTTCCGCCCGGGAGCTCAAGGCCAGGGTCCAATCTACCCTTGAGCTGGCGCACCTGCGCCAGGAAGCCGAGGAGCAGCTGGCCCAGTCGCGAAAGATGGATGCGATCGGTCAGCTGACGGCGGGCGTGGCTCACGACTTCAACAACCTGCTTGCCGTCGTAATCGCCTCGCTGGATTTGCTGGAGCGGCGTACTCACGACGAGCGTACGAGTCGCTTGCTGAAAAATGCACAACAGGCCGCCAATCGAGGCGCCAGGCTGACCGCGCAGCTGCTTGCCTTCTCGCGTAAGCAGCGACTCAATGCCCGCCCCGTTGACCTCAACTCGATCCTACAAGGTATGCAGGCCCTGTTGCACGCCACCCTTGGCGGCACCGTAGAACTAGTGATGAACCTTCAAGCAGGCCTCTGGCCCGCGCAAAGCGATTCTGACCAGTTTGAGCTGGCTATCGTAAACCTGGCGGTGAATGCGCGGGACGCCATGCCCAGCGGCGGAAGCCTGACCATTCAGACACAGAACATAGGCGCCTCGGATAGTCGCCCGGCCTCCTTGGGACGAGGCGAGTTCATACGTATCAGCCTTACCGACACCGGTGAGGGCATGTCTCAGGAGGTGCTCAGCCACGTGTTCGAGCCCTTTTTCACCACCAAAGCACAGGGCAAGGGGACAGGATTGGGCCTGGCCCAGGTCTATGGCACGGTTCGTCAGTTTGGGGGAGACGTCGAAGTACAAAGCCAGCCAGGTCACGGCACGTGCATTTCTCTTTACCTGCCCCGTACTTCAGAGCCGGTACAGGCAATGAGCGAGCCGGTAAACGTAGACCTCTCTTCTCCAATCCCGCTAAGAATTCTGCTAGTGGATGACGACGCGCAGGTACGTCACTCAACGTCCGCCATGCTATCGGAGCTAGGCTATGAACACATCGAGGCGGCAAATGGGCAGGAAGCGATACAGCAGTTACATGATGGAGACGGGATAGACCTGCTTCTGACCGACTATGCCATGCCCGGCATGACAGGCATGGAGCTGTGCAAGCAGAGTCTGGCCATCAAACCGGAGCTCAGGATTGTGCTGATGACGGGATATGCGGACTCAGCTGCGCTCTCTGCGGGCAATCTTACAGTATTGAGCAAGCCGTTTACTTTGAGCCAACTTGCCAGCGTTATTATTAATGTTGCAAGCCGCGAGCAAACTATCAAACTTAATTGACATAAGTACATTGGTATAAATAAAACCCTCAAGACAGGCTCTATCTTGAGGGTTTCAGAAATACTTTATTGTTGAGCAAACCGCATAGAAACATTGAATCCATTTAAAATAACGGTTCAATACTCTTTTCAAAGGCAAATAAATACCCCTGATCCGCTAAGCAGGATCCTATGAAGTAGTTTTGCTTTTATTCTTATGCGGTAAAAGCTACAGGGCTTGAAAGAAGCGTGATCAGGTCAGCAGCGGCGTTTCTTGGGCAGCACGGCTGATGTCTTCGATGATCTGCTCTTTTTGCACTTCAGTCAGTGAATTCCACTGCTTCTGTGCGAAAACGGTAAGACTGAATACGATATAAGCCGAGAGGACGCCAATAACCAGCCATTCCATGATCGATACGCCCTCTCGACGACGTTTCGATGCACCTTCTTTAGTTCTCACATTACCTCCACACAAGATATTTAAAAAATCGATTCAGCGGCCTGAAGACGCAAGCTTAATATCCAGCGGTCACATCAAAAGGCAGCAAGCTAACTAATAGGGCAAAATACCTGACGAGCGGTTATCAACCAGTCAAATGACTGCAACCGTTAATTCTTGTCGTTAGGTATCGGTTTAAAAGACTACTTCTTGATAGTCGTAGCGACTTATTCTTGACCTAGCGGCATGTCAAATGGATGACTTGGCCGGGTGTCAGGGAGAACCGGTTGTCCCAGTACTCGATACAAGCGTCGTGGCTGTTTCGAGGGTCAGAAGATAAGGACAATATCCGGTCTTTCAACGCGACACTCAGCCGCACCCCTTTGTACTCGATATCCAACGAAACATTGTCCAGCGCAGCAGGAGGCGCAGGCATCACTTGTAAACAGGCCACATTGGGCACTATCCCCAGGTAATGCCGCTGCAGGACATCCAGCGACCCGGCCATGGCGCCCAGATGAATCCCTTCCTGAATGCCGCTATCAGAAGGTGCATCCAGGTCGGTACGCAAGCTCTGCCTGAAGTAGTCCCAGGAGCGCTCCGCATCCAGACGAGCCAACGCACCCGCACAAACCACTTTCGACAGACTGGACTCATGCGTGATACGTGCCAGGTAATAGTCAGCCGTTCGCCGAATCTCAGCCAAATGCTCGATATAGCCCAAGCGCGCAAAAAGCCGCTCCAGTTCCCGGGGCGGAAACAGGTAAAGTAGCATCAGCACATCGGCTTGCTTGGTCAGCTGATAATTATCGGTCTTGTCACCTTGAGCCTCCAGCATCCAGTCCAGGCGCGGCCGCCCATCTTGACGAAATTTTGGGGGCGGTGACTCCAGCCGGTCAAAGCCTTCAAACTGGCTGATCACGCCATCTCCCTGCACAGGGACATACAGCGTACGGCTGATCCGATCCCAATCCACTTGCTCCTGTGGCGTAACACCAAGCCGCTGTTGAAGTGCATCGGCTTCCTCGTCAGGTAGTAGATCAAGTAATTCCAGAGCCAGGGCCAACACCCAGGACGCCATGACATTGGTATAGGAATTGTTATCGAGCCCCGGCACATCGGTATTGGGATACGCGTTGTGATACTCGTCGGGACCAATAACGCCTTCGATTACATAGCGCCCCCGCTCTGGATCAAAACGCACCATGCTGGCCCAGAAGCGAGCAATTTCCAGAATCAGCTCGCCGCCGTTGTGGCTCAACAGGGAGCGATCTCCTGTGGCGAGATACAGCTGCCAGACATCATAGGCAATGGCTGAACCTACGTGCCGTTGCAGATAGGTATGGTCGGGCACCCAGTGATGGGACAATGGATTACACTGATAAGGAGGGGTTTCCTCCCCTCCGGTTCGCCCGCTTCTCCAGGGGAACATCGCTCCGCGATACCCGCTCCTGCGCGCCAACGCCCGTGCCATGTCGAGGCGGGCATAGCGGTAGTTCACTACCGTATGAGCAAGCTCTGGAAAGTGAGTGGCTAGAAAGGGCATGGCAAAAATCTCATCCCAGAAGATCTGCCCAAAATATCCTTCCTGCCAACCTCTGGCAGGCCACCCCATGTCCTGACCAAGACTGTTGGGCGAAAGCGCCTGAAGCACATGGAAACGATGCAGGCGCAGGGGCAAGGCGAGATGATGCTCGGTCATCTGCATGGCCATGCGGCCCCATAACCTGTGCCAATGGGCGGCGTGCCGCTGCAGGACGCTATCAAAATCGGAGCGCCGACGGAGTTGGTCGAGCATAATCGAAAGCGTTACCCCACTGTCCTCATGACGCGGGATTTCACCCTCGACCCTGACCGTTACATATTTCTCGATGATCAGCGTTCTGCCTTCAGACAGATCACAGGTAGCCTCAAGGCACAGGCAGTCGCCCATCACGGCCTGTTGCCAGGGACTAGCCGGCATACTTAGCCGGGTATGTGCCGCAACTGCTACTTCGCGGGACGGGTCATGCAGGGATGCCAACACCGCGGCGCCACCGTCAGCTTCGCTATGGAATCCAATGGTTTGCAGGCGTCGCCCCTCATAGGCTGCATCACGTTTGACCCCGGCATTTCTGACCCCGGCGTTGAGCGTCGAGCGCACCCGGATGCAGCCTCCCTCGGGTACGTACACCTCCCAGCGCAGTACGCACAGATCAGAGTCGGCCATGCTGACCAGACGCGTCTCGCTCAACCGCACTTCACGCGTCGGCCCCATCATGAAAGTCATGTCGCGCCGCAGCGTGCCACAGTCCAGTGAAAGTACCTGGCGATAACGCTGAAGCTTGACAGAGGCTAGGTTGAACCACAGGTCATCATCCAGCGCGAACGTGAGTCCGAACGGATCAGGCAGGTTGACCAAGGCCGACATGGCGATGCGCTTCCCATTCACACTGCGTGGCGCATCGTCATACCAACCCGCACGATAAAAACCGGGGTAGTGCTGGTCGTCCCCCTGGCTCAGACGGCTTGCGCTAAGTTCCGGTACACTGGCCCGCATACTGAGCACACCATTGCCCAGTGCCAGAAGTGCTTCACGGCGACGTTCGTCCGAGGGCTTGTACTCATTGAATATGATCTCGGTGCGAGTTGTGTTGAACGCATCATTCATGGAGATTGCGTACCCCTGCTCTCAGCCGGTCCGCCTGCTGCTCCACCTCCTCGCGCGAAGGATAGGCAGGTTGCGAGCCGTATCCTCTTACTGCCAGGTTGGCAGCAGCAACGCCTCGCAAAGCGGCTTCCAGCGGTGCGAGGCCTTCCAGCAGGGCAATCGACAGAACGCCTGTGAACGCATCACCGGCCCCCGTGCTGTCGACTACATCAGCCTCTCCTGCCGGAATAAGCGCTGCGTCCTCCTCGGTTACCAGCACACAACCGCCATCCTTCAGCTTGATGCACACAATCGAGATGCCCCACTCATGAAGCGTTCGAGCCGCTTCCAAGGCCGATTCGGGAGAGTCGATCGTGATGCCGGTGACTCCCTCGGCTTCGGAGGCATTGGGCGATACCGCCAGAACCTTGCTCAGCAATGCCTTTTCAACGCGGTCGGGAAAGGACAAGTCCATTACGACAGGAACGGTACGCTGGTCTGCCGCCTCGACAGCCTTACGCACTACCCAGGCAGGTATCTCATAGTCCACTGTCAGCAACGCCGGCGGAGCGGTCTGCCTGATCGCCTCAACCATGGCCTGGGCAGATGTCTCATCCCAGTGATCGTTGGCGTTGGTTGCCAAAACGATCTGTTTCTTGCCTTTGGGTGGGACCATGATGATGGAAACCCCGGTAGTCGCTCCGCGCGCCGTGCAAACCGAACCTATATCGACCCCTGCAGCCTGCAGAGGCGACAGGGCTTGTCTTGCCAGATCATCGTCTCCCACGCAGCCCAGCAGCCGAGACGTACATCCGAATACCGCACCCAAGTAGGCTACGTTGGCCGCTTTGCCTCCCGAAAGGCGCACGTGGTCATGAGCGAGCAAGGTTTCGGCACTACCTGGCTCCTCATCGAGCCGCATTTGAAAGTCTGCATTGATGCTGCCCAGGGATAGCAATGTAGAGCGGGTCAAGGCGTTTCTCCCATGAGAATAAGAGCTCTAAGGAGGACTCGCCCCGATTGTTCAGGTTCGCTGAAAGCTCGTTTTTACCGATCGATTGCGCAACCAGGTGTAACAACAGGCTGTCCACCTTAGACTCATACGTAAGGAACGCCCATGACCTGTTGCCTGTTCGATATCAATGAAACACTGCTGGATCTGGCAGGGTTGGATTCGGTCTTTTTCCAGACCTTTGGTTCATCCACAGCGCGTAGTGCCTGGTTTGCCCAGACGCTGCAGAACGCCATGACCGCTACGATTACTGGCCCTAGCATTTCATTCGAGGAAGCTGGGCAGGCTGCGCTGACCATGCTGGCGCAGCGTGAACAGGTTCAGCTGTCAGAAGCCGATCGCCACCACGTTAAAACCGCCATGCGTATGCTGCCAGCGCACCCCGATGTCGAGCCAGCGCTTGAGCAGTTGCGCAAGTCAGGGGCTCTAATAGTCGCCCTGTCCAATAATGCACGCGAGCTGGTTGATGCCCAATTATCCGCCGCTGGATTGCGTGGCTATTTTGATGAAGTGCTTTCGGCAGAAGATGCTCAGACTCTAAAGCCGGATGCGCCTGCGTATCTCCAGGCTGCCAAAACCCTGAATACAGACCCGAAACAGCTGTGGCTGATTGCCGTGCATGCCTGGGACATCGCCGGCGCCCAACGTGCAGGCTTCAAGACCGCACTGGTTTCACGCACTGCTCAACAGGTACCCAGCCCATTGGCGCCACCTACAGTTCAGGGTTCTGACCTGACGGCAGTCGTCGAACAGATACTGACCCTAGAGTCAGCCTGAATAGATGTTTCTGTATGTTACTGATTCCTGAGCCCATCAGTGACTAATGCCGCGGCCTCCACGGCAGGCAGAGATCACAGCCAAACTGTATACCCATGCGCATCTGTCGCAGACAGAAAAAAAACGTAGAACTTTGCGGACCTGACCTATGTCAATGAAACCGTAACGTTGGTGTGGCTATCAGGTGAGGCATATGGATAATCCTTTTCAAGTTATCGCTGCGGCTTTCGAAGCTGATTACCGCGTCAATTTCCGTATTGAGCGCATGGATGGAAGCGTCACGCTGACCCTTTCGGACGATACCGGCACCAAGGCTCGTCGTCTGATTACCAAAGAGCAACTGCACACGCCGAAAAAGCTGGACCGCGTCATCGATGGCATTCGCCTGGGCATGGCGATAGACAGTGGCTGTGGTGTACCGGAGCTGTTGGCCTCCCTGTCGCCTTACAAGACGTATTCGATCTCCCGCTGAGCAAGTAGTAGCTGCATGTCTTCACCCAACGGCCTTGGTGGCGTCTCGATGACTTATGATCATGCTGAGTCGATCGGCGCGCCCTCCTCTTTTAATACGGTAATTCCGCTAGCTGACGCGGCGAACCTGTCGTCCAAAGAAAATACGGTCGTTACCGACGCGATCATGGCGACACGCTATGCGTTGGCATGCGATGAGCTGGCAGACGCGTTGGCCCCGCTCAAGGTGTGGCCAACACTGACTGACCTGCAGGGAACATTTTCCTTTAGCGTGCTTGATCTGTACGGACGCGTTGCCTACCGCTCAACACGCATTCGTCAGGTGCAATACAGCGAACCCGGTTCGCTGAAAGGTACTGTCTCGGCAGCCCGACGCGCGTTGACTGCGCAGGGCCTGGGTTTTCCAGTCTGGGATACAGGTCTTGAAAAACCGGACACCTGTCCGGAGGAAACGACAGCCCCTGCAGATCTGCCTTGCAAGGGCTGTCGTTTGATGGGGTGTAAGTACTAGCGTCGATGGCCAGCCCTACTTTTTAGCGCAACAGCAACACCCGCCAATGGCGGGTTTTTTGTTCTAAATCAACACGCATGACATCCAACAGGCAAAGCCTGCTGGATGTCGATTGAGCAAGCGCAAAAACACGCTGTCATAGACAGACGCCTATGCCTCAATCAGCGTAACGCATTACGGTAGCGCCCGTGGCTCGCAAGGTAGCCAACGATTGCGGTGCCAACGCCCCCGCACGAAGCGAGACGTCTTTACGCATATCGTCAATCACGATTTGCAGCGCGCGGTCATCGCTTAGCTGGCGAGCGGAAATCACACGTGTGACTCGCGCATCGCTGCCCAAATCCTGTACGCAGAACACAACGCTTCCGTCAGGACGAGGCTCAGTTACCGAGCATTCGTAAGTTGGAAAGGCAGTCATCAGTTTTTCAGTTGCGCTATTCATCATTCCCCCATTCATTAAATAGTTTTACGTTTTATGAATGCGATGAGAAAGACAGTGACTTGGAAGCCAGAGTTCACAACAAAAACTTGAAATTCACGAAAAAATGCAATAGAAGTCGCGATCCTGCTGCTATCAATGCGCCATCTACTGGCAAAATGGGCGGTTTAAAGACGAAGCAGAGCCATATAACCCCCTTCCTATCTCTATCAGCAGTGATAACACTGACCTAATCCTGCATTAAAAAGGTAGCGATCTGTTCGCAATTGAACGGCCAATCCAGCTCTCGTCCACTTTCCAGGTGACGCAGTACCGGAATTCGCATGCCGTACCGCTCCACGCCTCCGTCCAATTCCACAATATCAACGGCTTCGACCAGCAGACCATGCTCGACGAAGGGCATCAGTACCCTTTCAGCGTCATGACAGAGGTGGCAGGCTGTGGTAACCAACAACTGACAATGCGGGCTCATGGCCACCTCCCAAACGTGCAACATCTTTCAGTATGGTACGGATTGAGCAAGCCAGGCATTGATATACCTCAATGGCGTTTACGCTGGCTCGTTTAGACTTTCGCTCATTACCACGGAGGCTTGGCGTATTCGAGGGGGAGATAACCCTTCATTGCGTGGTCGACTTAGTGATGTAACCGGACTGTGAGGCCTACGTGTTCATTGATCTTCTCTTGCTGTTGGCGGCGTCCCTGGTGGTCATCTCGCTAATACGCCGAGTCGGACTGCCGCCCTTGCTGGGCTATCTGTTCGTAGGTCTGGCCCTGGGCCCCAATGCCTTGGGCTGGGTTCAGCCGGATCAGTCTCTTCCCCTGATTGCCGAGATGGGCGTCGTGTTTTTGCTTTTCATGCTAGGCCTGGAATTTTCCCTGCCTCGCATGCTGGCGTTGCGTCGGGTTGTCTTCGGGTTGGGCAGTTTCCAAGTTCTGCTATGCAGCATTCCGCTGGCACTGCTTCTGAATCTGCTGGGCGCCTCGCCCGGAACTGCCGCGTTGTTAGGGGTTGGACTGTCACTGTCCTCAACCGCCATCGTGACGCGAGAGCTTTCCACCTTGGGCGAAGTGCTGACGCCCCATGGTCAGAACACCATAGGCGTCCTGCTTTTTCAGGATGTGATCGCGGTACTGCTTTTGACCCTGATTCCGGTATTCAGCGGGCATGCCGATACCGTGTGGTATTGGGCCCTTCCCCTTACTTTGGGCAAGACGGCCGTCCTGTTCATCACCCTATTGGCGGCCAGCCGCTGGCTCTTGCCTCCTCTGTTTCGTGAAATCGGCAGCTCCCGCTCCGCCGAGCTGTTTCTGCTGCTGGCATTGCTGATCGTCCTGCTCACCGCCTGGCTCACGCACCTGATGGGCCTTTCCATGGGCTTTGGCGCATTTCTGGCGGGGATGCTGCTGGGCGAGAGCCATTATCGGCATCAGGTCGAAGCGGATTTGCGTCCTTTCCGAGATGTGCTTCTAGGCCTGTTCTTTATCAGTGTCGGCATGCTGATCGATATACAGGTCGTCATACGCCAACCTGGTTTCGTACTGCTCCTGGTCCTGGCACTGGTCGTCCTGAAGGCACTCATCGTGGCGCTGGTCGTTCGAAACCGCTTTGGCGATAACGCCACCGGCTGGCGCACGGGCGTGGCGCTGGCCCAGGGCAGCGAGTTCTGCTTTGCACTGGTGGCGCAGGCCAGGCAGGAAGGACTGGTGGAAGAAATGTTCTCCGGTGCGCTGTTGACGGCTGTTTTCATTTCCATGGCCATTGCGCCTGTGCTGCTGCGCAATGCTTCGCGGCTGGCCCGATCATTGGGGCTGGTCAGCCCGACACCCGTCTCGGACATAGCCAGTGCCAGCGAGGGTCTCGCCGGGCATGTCATCATCTGCGGCTTCGGCCGGGTCGGGCAGTCGATCGCCCGCCTGCTGAGCCTGGAGAAAATACCGTTCACAGCGCTGGATAACGATCCTGTTCGGGTCCAGGAAGCCGTAGCTATCGAGGCAAGCGTTCATTATGGAGACTCCAGTCGTACCGAGCTCCTGGAGGCCGTAGGCATTGCCCATGCCCGCCTATTGGTTGTTGCGGTAGACGACCCGTCCCGGGCGCTGGCCATTGTTCGCCTGGCACGTCAGCAACGGGCGGATCTACCTATCCTGGTGCGCACACGAGACAGCAGCCTCAACGCCGACCTGCGCGCTGCAGGTGCCAGTGCCGTTGTTCCCGAACTGCTTGAGTCAAGCCTGATGCTGGGATCTCAGGCGCTACTTCTCCTGGGGTTATCGGAGCGCCACGTCCAGGAGCGTATCGACACTATCCGCCGGGAGCGCTACAGCCTGCTGCAAGGTTATTACCAAGGCGCACAAGCCGATGTGCTGGATGCTCACCGCAACAGCCGCATCATGCTGCATGCCATCTATCTTCCCGATAATGCCCATGCGGTCGGGCGGTCCCTGGACTCTCTGGAGCTGGAGTCGCTGGGACTTAGTCTGGAAACCATCCGCCGTAATGGCGCGGAGCTGATCATCACGCCGGAGCTACTTCTTAAAGCCCATGACACCGTGCTGCTCAAAGGGCCGGTCGCGGCTTTGGAGCAGGCCGAGGCCCGCTTGTTGGCCGGTATGTCATGAAAGAGCGACAAACGGAACCTTTGCGACCCAGACAGGTTCGAACCCGCTGAAGCAAATGAAATTCAATCTTTCACGATCTTTGCAAGGAGTATCGATATGACGATGGAAAGCGTTCTTCCACCCTCGCAGGAAGACCAGACCGATTCCAGCACTCAAAAGCAGACTCACCGTGAAAACCTGCGTAATGTTCAGAATGCGATTACTGCCGAGTTTTCTGCACTGATTGCAGATGCCGAGCGCCTGCTCAAAGGTTCGACATCGTCTTCGGGCGAGCAGATGGATGAAGCCCGCAGCCGCCTGACTGATACCCTGGCCCGCGCCCGCGAAACCCTGAAAGCCCAGCAGGCTTCCGTGTACGATCAAAGCCGTGCGGCCGTTCAGACCACTGAAGAATACGTTATCGAGCACCCGCTGAAGTCCGTAGGCATCGCAGCCGGTATCGGCTTTGTAGTAGGCCTGTTATTCACCCGTCGCTGATAAAGGAGTGGGATGAATGGACATGACACCGCCGAATCCCCATGAAATACCAGACGAAGTACCCAAGCCGTCCCTGAAGCGGATGGCAGGTGCGGCAGTCGGTCTGGTCCAGAGTCACCTCGAGCTGCTGGGTATCGAGGTTCAGGAAGAGAAGGTTCGCACCTTCAAGCTGTTCCTGCTGACCGGCCTGAGCCTGATTTTCGGTTTGCTAGTCCTGGTGGGGCTATCGGCGGCCGTCATCATTGCGTTCTGGGATACTCACCGTTTGCTGGCAACCCTTCTGCTTTCCGCCGCTTACGCCGTCGCGATGGCGCTGTGTGTCTGGAAGGCCATGAGCTTGATAAAGGGAAATCCTCCGTTCCATGCCACGCTTGAAGAGCTGGCCCGTAATCGGGAGCGCCTACTGCCATGAACCAACCTCTAACGGCGGCTGTTGGCCGTCAGAAGCGTAAGGAAATGGTACGACTGCGCATGGAGCTGTACCGTCAGCAGATCGTTTACAACGCCGAGCCCTTGCACAATCCGCTCGGGACCTTGAAGGAGATGGTTCGTCCCAAGGACGTGGTCACTCAGTCCAAGGGGCCGTTGGTGATTGGTGCGACGCTGCTTCTATCGTTGTTTGGTAAGCGCCTGGGACCCATTGGACGCCTGGCGCGAATAGGTCTTGCCGTGTATCCCTTCGTCAAGCGTTACCAGACCGTGCGTCATAATCAGCACGCGCAGCACGCGGCGCAACAGGGTACTCATCACCCTTACCCTTAGGAATACTGGCGCACGGATGCGCCATATGCCTGCTCTATCCTAGCGAATATTGGCCGCATTCTTGCGAGAGAAAAGAGACCCTCTTTTCAACCTCAGGTCAGCTCACGGCAGACCTAATCCGCAGGAAGGACCCCGTGCTCACAGGATACCCTCTCGCCTTTTTCCAACCCTTCATCGATACCGCAACCGGACAGATCGCCGGCGTAGAAGCCTTGGGCCGCCTGCGTCAGGCAGACGGTAGCTGTCAGTCGGTAGGCCCACTGTTCGCGTCCCGTACGGTTTCACCCATAGACCTGCGCCAGCTGGATCGAGACATCCGTGATAATGCCCTGAGCCGCTTCCGCGACGCGCCACCAGACTGGTTTCTGAGCTTGAATATTTCCCCCTGCTGGATCAGCCACGCCCGTGCGGATCACCCATTGCCGAGCCTGAAGCAGGTCGAACGCCAGGGGATTGACCCTCGGCGTATCGTGTTTGAAATCACCGAGTTGGCAGGTAATCAACAACGCTTACTGGACGTGGTTCATCGCTACCGTACCGCCGGTGCCAGAATCGCTATTGATGACTTTGGTGCAGGCTATTCACAGCTGGATCGCGTCATGGACCTGGCACCGGATATCCTCAAGCTCGACATGCGTCTGTTCCAAGCCGCGGCCAGGGGTGGACCCAGTGGTGAAGTCGTCAGAGCCATGGCCCTGATGGCTGAGAAGATTGGCTGCTGGATCATTGCCGAAGGGGTTGAGACGGAAGAGGAGCTTGATTTCGCACTGGAATGTGGCGCTCGCTACATACAAGGCTTTCTTTTTGCGCAAGCGGCTGATCAGTTTCAACCAACCGGGGCCCATGTCGAGCGCTTTGCGGCCCTGCGAACACGTTATGTGCAGCGCAAGCTACGAGAGCGTACAAGGCTCATGATATTGCGCCAGCAACTGGCCCGTTTTATCCAGGAGGTGCGTCCCTGGGCAGAAAGCAGGTCAATGATCAGCGCACTTCCCCTTCCCCATGACCTGCCCTGGCTGCTGCGCCTGTATCAGTGCGATCGACATGGCACCCAGATAAGCCCGAATCTGGAATGGAACGGCATGTTCTGGCAGGAAAATCGTCGCTACCTGAACCACAACTGGTCATGGCGCCCATACTTTTACAGCCTCCTTGCCGAGGGCGTGGATGAGCGCCGCCTGAATCTCTCCACTACCTACCGGGACGCCACTACCAACCAGTACTGCATGACGGCAGGCCAGTTCATTGCCCAGGGGCAGCGGCTCCTGCTGATCGACATTGACGCCTCGCTTTTGACGGAGCCCCAGATCTGAAAACCTGCCTGATCGAGAACGGTCTATCGTGTAAGCAATGCCCCAGTATCGCCTACAGGCACAAGCCTGCTAGGGTACGCCACACGAAAACCGTTGTTGCGAGGTAGGCCTTGGACTGGCAAACACTTCTAACCCGCGAGCGCCTCGGCAAGGCTGTGCACAGCACCGCCGAACTGGGCCGCAGCCCGTTTCACAAAGATCACGACCGTATCATTTTCTCAGGCGCCTTTCGCCGCCTGGGACGTAAGACGCAGGTGCATCCGGTCAGCAGCAACGACCATATCCATACCCGACTGACCCACAGTCTTGAAGTCGCCTGTGTAGGCCGCTCGCTCGGTATGCGCGTAGGCGAAAGCCTGCGTCATCAGCTGCCGGACTGGTGCGAACCCAGCGATCTGGGGGTAATCGTGCAGTCAGCGTGCCTGGCGCACGACATCGGCAATCCTCCCTTCGGACACTCGGGGGAAGATGCGATTCGCCACTGGTTCGCCCAAGCGGCCGGCCGTGGCTGGCTGGATGACATGAGCGACATCGAGCGCGACGATTTCCTGCACTTCGAAGGCAATGCCCAAGGCTTTCGTGTCCTGACACAGCTGGAGTACCACCAGTTCGATGGAGGTACACGTCTCACGTATGCCACATTGGGGACTTACTTGAAGTACCCCTGGACGTCCCGCTATGCCGAGGCACCCGGCTACAAGAAACACAAGTTTGGCTGCTACCAGAGCGAGCTGCCGCTGCTTGAACAGATTGCCGGCAAATTGGGTATTCCTCTGCTTGGCGAGGAGCGTTGGGCGCGGCATCCGCTGGTCTATCTGATGGAAGCGGCCGATGACATTTGCTATGCGCTGATCGACCTGGAAGATGGGTTGGAAATGGATCTGCTTACCTATGCCGAAGTGGAAGCCCTGCTGCTGGGCCTCGTAGGCGATGATCTGCCCGAAACCTATCGCCAGCTCGGCCCACAGGACTCGCGTCGGCGCAAGCTGGCCATCTTGCGTGGCAAGGCCATCGAACACCTGACCAATGCCACGGCACGCGCCTTTGTCGAACAACAGGACGCCTTGCTGGCCGGCACCCTGAAGGACGATCTGGTTGAGCACATGGATGGTCCCGCCAAGCTGTGCGTGCAGCGCGCCAAAGCCATGGCCCGGGAAAAAATCTTCCAGGACAAGCGCAAGACACTGCATGAAATCGGTGCCTATACCACGCTTGAAATTCTGCTCAATGCGTTTTGTGGCGCAGCGCTTGAACAGCATCGCGGCCGTGAGCCGTCCTTCAAGCACCGGCGCATTCTGGACCTGTTAGGCAACAGCGCGCCGGACCCGAACTGGCCGCTGCACCGCTCGTTCATGCGGGTAATCGACTTTATCGCCGGCATGACGGACAGCTACGCCACCGAAATGGCCCGCGAGATGACAGGACGCTCAAGCCCTGTTTGACCATGCTCTTCAGCCGCTCGTTTTCATGAGCGGCTGAAGAGTTCAGCGAGCCTTGCCGCAGTTACCCTGCGCTATCTGACTCAGCATCAGCAGGGACGAGGAATAATAATCCTCCTGCTTCAACACTTCCGCCTGCAGGGATTGCGGCTGACCGTCGAGCAGCGCGCGAATACCCAGCACTCCCCAGGAGGCCGCATAGGGTGCAACCTCACCAGAAGCCAGATCGATCCAGGCAGGGGGCGAAGCCGGATCCTTGCTGTGCCAGAACGTACTGACTGCGCGCCACTCACCGCGCTTGCCAAGTTCTGCCCAGGCGCCATACAGCGGCACGCGGACGGCATCGAATCCAAAGCGTGACGGCCAGCCTTCGGCAGGCTTCAGGGTGCCGTCAGCTCCCAGGGCGATCCAGTCAGATGGTAATTTGGCCTCACCAAACTGCGCGGCTTGAAGTAATTGCGTGCCACTCTGGAAAAGCGCCGTCCAGGGGCCTTCCGGTTCGATCCGCGCAAAGGCTTGCAAGGCAGGAAAGATCCAGTACGACAGGTTGATAACGGTTCCGTCTGGACGCTTGAACCCTTCCAGACCTGGCAGCAGCAGCGTATAGCCCTGCTCGCGCTGGATCAGATGCGCTGCAATGGCGTCACGAATCTGTTTCGAAGCCTTTGCATAGGCAGGGTTCTGCCAACGCTCACCTGCTTGCTGCAAGGCCCAGGCAATAAGCAGGTCCCCATCGGATGCATTATTACGATCGGTGACGGCAGGATTTGCCTTTGGGTCGTACCTCCACGAGAACAATCGGTCCTCACGCTGCAGGGTCTGCTTCGTCCAGCTCCAAAGACGGTCAAACGCCCTGCGATCACCATTGGCCTCCGCAATCAGCATCGCGTAGCCCTGGCCCTCGGAATGGCTGATGCCCTGGTTACCCGTATCGGTAACACGTCCTTGCGCTGTCACGAACCGCTGCTGATAGATGTCCCAACCCTGCTGGCAGCTCAAGGGCTCTCCTGATACAAGGGCCGAGGCCAGACAAAGCACAGCCAGGAGGACACATCGCCATGTTCTAACCTGCACAGCGAAACACCAGCGCGCCTTCGGGCGACTCCAGCAGACGAACCTGCAGCCGACGCTCCTCTCCCTGCGCCTGGAATATGTACTCATATAGACCCTCCAATACGGCAGCCAGGCTCCGGGTCCAGCGCTCGGAAGACTCAAGTATTGGATAGCCACCGTGCACGATCTCGATGGCCTTGCCCTGCACGCCAAAGCGTACCCAGCCCCAATCCATGGCCTTCCAGCGCTCGTTGACAACCCTCTCCAATGCCTCAAGTGTAGGCTGCTCGCTTAACACCATGGATTCGCCCAGGCGAGTCCCTACCAGTCGCAGAAAACCCAGCGCATCAGTACTGCCAGCCGACTCATACATCTGGTTGATCAGCGTCAGAATAAGGCTGCCCCACCGCCCCCGCTCTTCTCGCGTGGACAAATAGGCAAGCGTCGCCTGTTCAATATCCTTGGACTGCATTACGGCAGGTTCTCCAGGTTGTGTTTCAAGTAGAGTTGTCCTGTGGTTTCGGAGTAATCACCAAAGGTATCGTAACTCAGCGCGCCGCCTACCTTGGTCTGCTTGCCCAGGCTATATTCGAGTTTAGCGCCCGCATTGAGCGCAAGCCCACTGTCACTGCTGCCCTTGTATCGGGCGCTGCTGACATAGCCCTGCCCTGCAAGGAACTCCATGCTCGATTGTAAGGCCTTGTCGGTCGGGAAGTAGTCTTCACTCTTCTGATTGAACGCCTGAAAGCCGGGCGCCACGTTGAATTTCGTGTCCCATTTGTTGTTGTACTTGGCGGTGTATTCGATCGGGAACGAGACGCCTACGTAATTTTGTGGGCTGAAATACCCGCCATGCCCGACGGTATAGCCGCTCAGATTCTTGTCAAAGCTGTTCCAGCCGAGGTGAATCCCTGTCTTGAGCTCACGGTCAGTCTCATGGATGGGGCGAACGTAGGCACCGGCATGGACTCCCAGGGCCTGGTTATCGGCAACGCCTTCTCCACGATAGATAAAGTAGTCGCCACCATAGTAAGCCCCCACATCGCCATCGTCGTAACTGTACTCAGCCGCTATACCGGTCTTGGTGACGCCACCCCAGCGCTTACCCGTCAGCGGGTCCTTGGCACCTGCATAGGACAAGACACTGTCTGTTACTGCGCGCCGTTCGACAGCCAGGGACAACTTGCCGTTATCACCGATCTTGGGCGTCCATTTAAACCCTCCCACCAGGTTTTGCTTCTCAAACCCGAGCGGGGTCGTGCCGACATCTGCCTGGAATTGTTCATGCCTGATTGCGGCGCTAAGCGCTACCCCGGAGTCGGACTGCGAACCCGGCTCGTAAGGTACCATCACGGCGCTGGCGCGGTTATTGACAAGACTTTCGAGCAGGGCGCGGCCTTTTCCACCCAAAGCATTGCCGGTGTCCGCACTCAACAGTTCGTTACGCACACTTTGCGCAGCGGCCTGTCGATCAGCCGCCGTCATGTTGGTTCGGCTGTAATTGACGCTTTCCAGAAAATGCGTCGTAACCTTCTGCTCGAAGTTGAACGCCATCTGCCGATAGAGACTACCGGAGCCAAACCGGTTGGCGCTGTCGCCCTCCACCGACCCTGCGCTGATGGAAACAGGCGTGGCGGCAAGCTCCAGCCGGGTATTACCGAACGGCACCAGTGAGACCGTCAACGGCGCATTGACCTCAGTCAGCCTGCTCAGGCCGGTATCGCCATCCCGTGCACGAATGTTCATGCCCCCTTGGATGAAGGGCATCCGCGCCTGTTGAAGATCCGCCAGGGTTCGCTGAATATCGGTCATCAATGGATCGGCTGGCAGACCTGAAGAGGCTCGCTGCGTGTGCAGATAGCCTGGAACAGCAGAATCAGCGCCTGCATCGGCCAGTATCAAAGGCGAGCCAGCCACCGCATACTCCTTGCGGAATGGATTGCCTTGCCCCAAGGCGGCCAACTCGGCAGACGAACCAGACGCCTGAGGCACCACGCCGTGTTGCTTGCGCTGAGCCGCTTTCAGAAGCTCGATGGCGGTGTCTGTCTTACCCTGGGCCTGAGCGATCCGGGCTGAAAGATAAAGCGAGGTGGCATTGTCTGTATGCCCGGCTTTCTTGAGAATGGCCGATGCGCGTGCCGGATCGTTCAATGCCAGAGCGGCATTCACACTACCCTTTACGGCATCCTCGTTGGCAGGGGTCTGCGCCAGTACATACTCGTACACCCCCAGCGCCTCTCTGGGCATGTGTCCGCCATCATAGAGCCGTCCCATCGCCAACAGCAGGTCCGGGTCCCGCGGCGACTGTGCCAGTGCAGCCATCAGCAGGTCATACGCTCCGGCGTTGTCGCCGCGCTTACGCATCCAGTCTGCCTGATTGACAGCAATCCCCCGGCGCAAGCCGATCAGGCTGGCCTCATCCACTGCCGACAATCGCCCGCGCCGCTCCAGCTGGTGCAGCAGCAGATCGGCTTCAGTCGTTTGACCGGCCTGGCTCAGCACCGAGACGACAGGCACATAATGGGTGACTGGCTGCTGGCCATCGTCACGCTCGAACGCTCTGACCAGCGACAATGCCCAGGCCGTTTGCCCCATATCGACCAGCGCCTGGGCCACAGCGCCGCGTCCACCAAGGTCCGAAGGCGCATTATCGTAGAGTTCGCGCAGGGCCTGGCGCGCCTGGATCGGATTACCACCGGCAACGATCCTGCGTACGCGGGCGATACGGCTGTTTATTTCGGTGCGCGCGATCAACTGAAGCATGTCCGGGGTACGAGCCGGCAAAGGAACACGCTCGATATACCGCTGGGCATCCTCCCAGCGCGCCTGCTCAATGGCGAATACTGCGGCGGCGTGCAAGGCCTCCGGATCGTTGCGGCGCGTATCCGGCTCCATAAGCGCCTGGGCCTGCACCGGGTCGGAACCGTGCACCAGCCGTGCATAGGCCAGGCGGATCCAGGGACTGTTTGGCGCAATGGCTAGGGCCTGCGCATAGAGTTTCAGCGCCTGTTCATTATTACCGGCCACGGATGCCTTGCGGGCACGCTCGCTCAAGGCCTGCGCTTCTACCTGCTCAAGGCTGCCTGCTGCCTGTTTGGCCACGGCAGGGTGCGCCTTGAGCAACGCCAACGCCTCGGCACTGCGTTGTTGCATGAGATAGCTGTTGTACAGCCCCAACCCTGCGGCAGTATCATCCGGGCGCGCGCTCAATAGAGGTTTATAAACGGCTTCCGCCTCGGCTGCCTTGCTATTACGCAGCAGAATGTCGCCATAAAGCAGCTTGCCCGAGCGCCCCTGCTCACCTGTGGCCTGCGCCAGAACCCGTGCCTGCTGCTCGGCCTCCATCAGGCGGCCCCGGTCACGTAAAGCGCGCACGGCGGTGAGTCGGCCGTAAAAATCGGCATTACCTATGGCCTCCGCCCAACGAGCACGTTGCGTCGGATCAAGCTGGCTGGCCCGCTCAAGGCTGCGCTTGGCCGCTTCGTAATCCTGGGCGCGCAATTGGATGATCCCCAGGCCGCCCCAGGCCTCGGCATCCTGTGGATCTTCCTGAAGCGCCTGCTGGAATTTACGGGCAGCCACATCGAGCCGACCTGCGTTCAAATCCTTGAAGGCTGCTGCCCTTGCCTGCCCCTGGGCGCGCTCGGCCTGAGCGTTGACCACCGTCCTGAAGTGCTGAACGACCTCGGCATCATTCGGATTGACCTGGGCGTAGCGCTCATACAGCGCCTGATCGGAAGATTCCGCACCCAACCACAGCAGCGCCTGTCGCCAGGATTGCCGCGCCTCAGGCACCGAGCCTGACAGTTCGGCCAGCTGATGGATTCCCTCCCGCCGCGTCTCGTCCCGGTAGGTCAGCGCCTCGGCAAGCGCCAGACGCGCCTTGAGGTCGGCTGGATTGCGGCGAACCTGCTGCTCCAACCCCTCGCGCCCCTGCACCCAACCGTTTTTTGTGCCTGCAAGCGTCTGGTAGTACTCAAGCGCCAAGTCATCTGGCGGAGGATTGCCGTTGAAGAGCGTTCTGTAGCGCAGGGCAGCCTCGTCAGCTTTACCTTGGCTTGCCAGCTGACGTATTTGCGGCAACTCGCTGCGATCAATCGTCTTGGCCTGCGCCTGGTTTTGCAGGGTCTCGATGCGGGCGCTGTCCGGGTGCAGTTGTTTGAGTTTCTGCAACCAGCCTTCGTAGGCCGCCCTGTCAGTACCCAGGGCAAGCTGAGCCTGGCGGTACAGGACCTTCTCGGATGCCGGATCAACCTGTAAAGCACGGTCGAGCGCCTGACGAGCCATGTCCGGCCGGTTGCGGCTCTGCCAAAAGCTGGCTTGCTGTAGCAAAACGTCTATACCCTGATTTGCAATCGCCGTATCAGGCAGATTGGCATAGGTCATTCCGCTGAGCGCGCACAGCACCGCGACCGATAAGGTTTTCAGCGCATACTTCGGCATGATCAATTCCTTTTGCCCAGTCGCTTGTGGGCCTGAAGCCTGAGCAGTGTGTGAAGCCCAAATGCCGCCAGCACTGCGGCAAGCAACAACAACCCCATCAGGACCAGGGGCCGCTCACTGAACAGCCAGCGCACATACATGAACCAAGGCAACTCGCCATAGGTGAAGCGCAGCCCGGTACGAAAGCTCTCCACCTGACCATCACGGCCAAACAAGGCGATATCGCCTCTGATCTCGGCGCTGTGTTCCGGGCTGTTCAAATAGGTAATGACATTAGGCAGGCGTTCTGGCTGGCTAGCCAATGCCATCACAACGACGCGCTTGTTGTTGAGGGGTGACTGGCGGCTGACAAACCCCTGAAAATCCCGATAGCCCGCCAGCGTGCGGTCGGCTGCATCCATCTGGCGATCCCAGTCACCCAGCAATACTGTTTCAAGCATGCCGGTTGGCGTGAGCGGCTCGATACGAAGCTGGTTCTGGGTGAGTGTGAAGGACGAGCCCTGGAACAGCGTCTTAAAATCCAGCCGATCACTGATCTGGCCAACCACCAGCCAGTCGCGGTCCGAGACTTCAGGCAGACGTGTGGTTCCCAAGAGCACGGTTGCGTTAAGGGCAGGATAGCCCGTGGCATCACCGAAACGCCCCATCAGCGTCAATAAGGCCTCAATCTCACTGGCGCGAGGTGAATGAGGCAGAATGAGCGCCGTCTGGGAAAGATCGGCCATACGTGTAAAGGGAAAGCCAGCGCCAACGAAGAAAGACAGATTGGGCAGCTGTGAAAAGTGCTTGGCTCCGCTCAGGTCAATCACTGAGTCGCCGTCGATGTAGCTATGCGCTGACTCCGGCAGCACGAGGTTGCAGTCTTCGGTGCTGGTGACCTGCTGGTTGTAGTAAAACCCTAGCTGGTTATCGCCATAGATCAGATACGGCGGCACTTCGATCACCGCATCTTCCTGGCGGCTGGGGTAGCCCAGCAGTGACTTTACCTTTTCATACAGGCCCGGCTTGAGTACCGATACTGAACTCAGGTATTGCCCGTTAAGTGAGACATCCAGTCGGGAGCGTGCGGCGTCGTACCAATCCCCTTCGGGGAAGCGAAACCGTATGCGCATCGGCACATTGTCGCCTTCCCAGAGAAAGTTATCGGGTGCAGCGCGAAAACCTATCTTGATGACACCTGGAAAGAGATTGTCGCTGGTCAGCGCCTCAGGCTTTGCCAGATCAGCGAAGCGGGTAACCTGATTGGAGATCCAGCGCGGCGCATCGTAAGGCCGGCGGGCCGGGATCGAAAACGCCGCTAAATTAGCAGCTTCCCCTTTCAGACGATCCGACCTTAGTACCAGATTCTGAGCGGCGACGCGGACTTCCGATGCATCACGCCCCAGCACCAGCAGGAGCTTGCCCAGGGAATCACGGGGGTTATCGACCACGGCCAGCACAGGACCTTCAATCGCTGGCAGGGTCAAACCTGTAAAGGATTCGCGTGCCGTGCCAATGAGAACGGCATTCCCCATCGGCAGCTCATTGAAGCTGACCGGAAATTCAGCGCCACGAAAGCGGGACTGCATACCAAACCAAGAGGCGACCATCGCAGCGCTTTCTATCTCACCCGCTTCAGGTTGATCGGGCAGTACCACAGGCAGGCGCAGGCGGCTCATGTCCGCCTCATCGAAAAAGGGTGCCGGCAGCAGCGCCAGATCGCGCGTAATAGGCAGCCGCTCCAGAGCCAGCTCCAACGTGGAGGCAGGGTCTATTCTGGCCCACAGCGCAGGATGTAACGGGTTCTCACATTGTTGTGAATAATGCGCATCAAGGCGCAGGTTCAGCCGATTATAAGGCAGGAGAAGTAGCGGATTGATGGGCAGGTCGACGTCCAGTCCCGAGGCGGTAGCAGGTACCAATGGAATGTTCTGAATCAGCTCATCGTTGACCGATACCTGCAGGACGCTGCTCTCGGCTAAAAGCTTGTCGGAATAGCTGAGGCGCAGGTGCAGCGTCGCGCCTGTAACCACCTGCTGGCGGTTGATGGAAAAAGCTACGCCCGCCTCCCCTCGCCGCCCCTTCAAGATCAGTGCATCGGACACGCCCAACCGGCTAAGGCTGATCGATTCAACCCTGCCGGGCATAGCAGGCATGCCAGCAGAGGTTATTGTACTGACGGGTGGCGGCAAGGCCGGGAGCGGCGGAAGGGGCTGTTCATCAGCCTTGGACGGCAAGGAAATAATACACAGCACGGCAACAACCACCAGGGCGGCGGCAGGCATCAGCGCCCTGGCAAATCCCCGTGGCTTGCGAGCCTTGGTTGCGTTGCCGGGCGAGCGTCTGGTCGGCCGCCTGACCAGTAGCGCGCCCGATCGGATCACATTCCACAATGAGCGCAGCGGGTTATCTTCCTGTGTTGGGTGCGTCTTGAGCCAGGCATCTGGCCGCCCCATGACGATAGCCACCAAATCGCGGCGTTGGGCAATTGAGAGGGGTTTGTAACGCAACTGCACATAGCCATCGCGAGCATTAACCATGTCTGTGCCCAGGATCAGAGGCGACTCGCCATACTGGATCTCGATCTCCTCGACTGGCGCGGACAACTCACCCCCCTTGTAACGAAGCCGCGCACCACCCATGGAAATATCCACCGACTCGCTGCGCACCACACGGCCATCGGCCAGGTACATGAGAATCGGCAGATTGACAGCGAGCCGCACGGTCTGGCGCACCTGCCGGGTCTCGAGTGCCGCTGCAATGGCCGCCAACAGGATCAACATGTTGAAGACTGTCCAGCCAATGTTGAGCATCAGCGTGAACAGATCCGGCCGAATCGCTTCGATCCAGAAATACTTGGCAATACCAAACAGGATGCCGGCACACAAAAAGCCCACCGTAATCAGGTGCGGCTTCACCACAGGAAAATCGAAGAAGCCCCGGTCCAGCAGATCGCCCTTGTCCGTCACGTTGAACTTGCCCTTCCTGGGGTTGAACAGCGTATAGAGCGTGGGCTTGATCAGGTGAAAGGCCAGCACCGTCTCGTAGATTTCCCCCCAGAAGGAATGACGGTGTTTACCCTGGATACGGGCATTCGTCAGGATCGACAGCACCAGATGGGGCAAGGCATAGGCAAAAATGGTCTGCGCCGAGGCAGCGATGATGTTCTGCCCCAGCAGCAGGAAGGCCAGCGGCGATGTCAGGAAGACAAAGCGCGGCAGGGCAAACTGGAAATGCAGCATGGCGTTCAGGTAGCAGAGCCGCTGAGGCAATGCCAGGCCCCTCCCGAGCAGCGGGTTATCCAGCCGGAAGATCTGCGTCATGCCTCGCGCCCAGCGCATACGCTGACCGACATGCAAGGCCAGGCGCTCTGTTGAAAGGCCTGCTGCCATGGGGATGCTGATAAAGGCTGTGTTCCATCCCTTGCGCTGCAGCTTGAGCGCCGTATGCGCGTCTTCGGTTACGGTCTCGACGGCAAACCCGTTCGTATCTTCTAAGGCCTTGCGGCGGATGATGGCACAAGAGCCGCAAAAGAACGTGGCGTTCCACAGGTCGTTGCCCTTCTGGATCGGGCCATAGAACAGCTCATCCTCACTGGGAACCTTGCCCTGGGTACTGAGGTTGCGGGCAAACGGATCTGGCGAATAGAAGTGATGTGGCGTCTGCACCAAGGCAAGCTTGGGGTCATCGAGGAACTGCCCGACCGTGGCCTGCAGGAAAACCCGGGTCGTGACGTGATCGCAGTCGAAGATGCAGATCAGGTCGCCGTGGGTCTTGGTCATCGCATGGTTGAGATTACCGGCCTTCGCATGATTGTTGTCCGGCCGAACGATATACCCCACGCCTGCGGCAGCGGCATATGCACCAAATTCGGGTCGACGACCATCATCGAGTACATAGATCCTGAGCTTGTCGGCCGGGTAATTCAGATTCTGGGCAGCCAGGATCGTATCCTGTACTACGCTCAGGCTCTCGTTATAGGTCGGAATGTAGACATCCACGCTTGGCCACACCGAGGTATCGGCTGGCAGACGGCTGGGCCTGCGCTCAAGCGGCCAGGCACTCTGGAAATAGCCCAACAGCAGGATGATCCAGGCATAGACCTCGGCCAGGTACAGACCGATGCCCAGAACCCACTCCACGCCATTGCTGAAATGCAGCGTCTCAGTGGTACGCCAGTAGAGATAGCGTGTCGAAAGCGTGATCGAAATGACCACCAGCGTCAAAGTGATTCGGGAAGAAGGGTTGCGCTTGAGCACCATCGTAAACAGGATGGCAGCCACGCTTAGCAGCAGCTGCATCTCGATGCTCATCGGCACCATGATGATCAGTGCAAGGATAGGCAACGCCAGAACAACAAGCCCGCTGGCTGCGAGCTTTCCGACTCCAGAATTCATCCTTGATTCCTCAGGAATACTGCCGTTGACGCGTATCAGATACAGGTGTGGTCTGCTGCTCAAGTGCGGCCAGCAATCGCTGCGCAAGCATATCGAGGTCATGGGCGGCGGCCGATGCCGAATCGAATGCGAAAACCGATTGCTGACTTGCCAGCGCCTCAGGCAGTGACTCGTCACGATGGATCATGCCCAGCAGTGCACCACCGCAGCGCGCCTGCAGAAACACCGAGACGTCTCGATTGAGGCGCCGCCGCCGATCCACCTGATTGACTACATAGCGCACGGTTTCCGTTCCAGCACTGCCAAAGAACTCACCGGACTCGATGTCCGGCAGCAATGCAACCGAGCCTGCATCGGCCAACAGTACCGCTATGCAGAGATCCGCCCGATGGATAAGTGCGCTCAGAGCAGCGCTTGGGCCAGGCGGCGTATCTGCCAATACAATCACATTGGGAATCGTGAGCAGATCTGCCAGCCCTTCCTTCAGAAGAGAAGGATCATTGAGCAGGCGGTGCTCGAACGCCAGACGCGTCGCTGCGCTAACCCGTCCGTATGGCAACACCTGAATATTGCTTGGAGAGGTTACCTTTAGCTGCCGCCAGTCTGCGCCCGCCAGAGCGCTTTCAACAAATCCCTGACTCAGCCCGAGCGGCAACCCAAAATGCAGGCGCAAAGCGTTCTGCACGTCGAAGTCAACCAACACCACTGGACGCCCCAGACGCTGAAGTGCATACCCCAGGCTGGCCGTCACGGTCGTCTTGCCTACACCACCCTTGGGAGAGGCAACACAGATTAACGGCATGTGGCAATACTCTTGAGTAGCGCTTTCAGAGAGCCCTGAGGTTGAAGGTCTACCTCGTCCACTGCCGGTTTAATTTTGAAGATATTGCCAAACGGGTGAGCGGCTGAGGCAGGCTTGGCCTGGACACCCACCGGAGGAACGATGCCTGACGAGGGCTCACGCGCCTCTTGTAAAGGATTGCTCATCGCCGCTGGAATAGCCTCGATAGAGACCGCAGAAGAAGAGTGGATAACAGGTAATGGCTGATCAACAGGCGAGGCAATGGCATCGAGAAGTGCCCACCCCAGCGTATCCCCTACTTGAGCCGATGCCCCAGACTGCCGGTTCAGGTTTTCTTCATTAAGGCTGTTAATGTAGTCCCGGATGTCCCGCTCGCTCATGATAGCAATCGTCTGTATGGCAATTTGCTATCATTTTAATACCTAATGCACAATCGATCATTATCTTTTGCGATATTTGTCACATTATGGAGATCCGCCAGATAAATGGCTGTTTAATCCCTACAGGCGGAAAGCTGACAACGCGTGCTAGTCATTTCACAGGCTGTATTGGCTATAAACCGGTTTGCTGCATAATGTCTGTTTCTTGTAACAGATCGCTCGGCTATCACCTTTTCATCTCGGCCCAGCCTTCTTTTGGGGTTTGTTAATGCTGAAATTCTTCCGCTCCGTTTCACTTGCGCTAGGCCTTCTGCCTCTGGGCTTACCCGCTCTGAGCTACGCCGACACTGCCGTGCTGCCACCTAAAGTGCAGCAGCTCATGCAAAAGAACAAACTGGCCAATGACGAGCTGTCCCTGGTCATGATTCCGCTGGATGCTGCCGGAAGCGCTGACTTTTACAATGCCGATGTTTCCGTAAACCCTGCTTCTACCATGAAGCTCATTACGACATTTGCGGCGTTGGAACTGCTAGGTCCTACCTATCAGTGGAAGACGGAGTTCTATACCGATGGCCAGCTCCACAACGGAGTGCTCAACGGCAACCTTTATCTCAAAGGCGGTGGCGATCCAAAGCTGAACATGGAAAAGCTGTGGCTGATGATGCGTGATCTGCGCGCCAATGGCGTCACCCAGGTCAACGGAGATCTGGTTCTGGATCGCGGCCGCTTCATCAAACCCGAACTTCCTGTTTTCAACGATGACGGCAACGATGAGAACAAGCCGTTCCTGGTTGGCCCGGATGCCTTGATGGTCAATCTGAAGTCGGTCCGCATGGTCATTCGTGCCGATGACGGCAAGGCCAGCGTCTCGATGGACCCGCCGTTGACCAATGTGCGGGTTGAGAATCAGGTCAAGGCCGTAGGCAAGGGCAAGTGCCCTGCGTGGCCTGAAATACGGTTCAACCCAGTCACGGAAGCGGACGGCACTGCCCTTATCGTGACGGGCAACCTGCCTAGCGGTTGTAGCGCTCAGAGCTACCTGTCACTGCTGGATCACCCAAGCTATACCGCAGGTGCCGTACGCGCCATCTGGAAGGAACTGGGCGGCACCATCATGGGCAAGGACCGGGAGGGTACGGTACCCAAGAGCGCAGAGCTGCTGGCTCGCTCCTTTTCGCCTGATCTGGTCGAGATCATTCGCGATATCAACAAATACAGTAACAACACCATGGCGCGACAGCTGTTCCTGTCCATTGGTGCCCAATACCGCACCAGCGCGGACGCGAATGATGGCGTAGCGGCGCAGCGTGTGATTCGTCAGTGGCTGGCCCGCAAAGGTATCACCGCCACGCACCTGGTCATGGAAAACGGCTCGGGACTGTCCCGCGATGAGCGCATCAGCGCGCGGGAAATGGGCCTGATTCTTCAGGCAGCCTGGCGAAGCCCCTATGCCTACGAATACATCTCTTCCCTGCCCATTGCAGGCATGGATGGCACGCTGCGCAAGCGTCTGAAGAATACCCCCCTGCTCGGACAGGCCCACATGAAGACAGGAACGCTCAATAACGTACGTGCCTTGGCCGGCTTCAGCCGGGATGCCAATGGCAGGACGTGGGCGGTGGTTGCGATTCTGAACAGCAGCCGTCCCTGGGGTGCGTCCAGCGTACTGGATCAGGTTATGGTGGATCTGTACAACCGTACCAAGCAGGACAGCACTGCTGCTCGCTGAGAACAGCGGCTACGGGAGGGCTTCAGCCCTCCCGCTCCCAGGCACACCGTGCCCGTAAGTCATCTTCCTGTGGGCTATGGAAGCCTTTCTCAGATTCCCAACGGAACGTATGAGTACCGCTCAAGCCGGTTTCCAGATGCACCACGGCGCTGGCCCAATAGAGGCGTTTGAGCAGGGCCTCGAACTCTTCGACCCATAATTTCCACTCATACTCGACGCCTTCATAACTGGCACCAAAGTGAATGACCTGGGTTTTATAAAGACCTGCGCCGGCCTGCTCGCACTGGCTGAACATCTCCCGCCCCAGAAATGCCCAGGAATCATGAGGGAGATTGGCCAGAACACGACGATTCAAAGCCCGGCGCATGCGGCGCTCCATGGAGTCGCTCGTCGGCCAATCCTTGATGCAGCCATACACTATGGATTCCGAATCCACGGAACACTCCCTCTTTGCTACTCCTTGGGCTTTTATCACAGCCGCCTGGCCGATTAAACGCCGCGCAACACCTGAATGATCGCTCCGTGATGCAAGGCACTGAGACGAGTGAAATAAGAAGAGGTAGCGCAGAAAAGACAAAACCAGAGCAAGCAACGCTTGGCTCTGGTTTTGTCTCACAACTGACATCGGCAAGGCAGGCCGGTGAAGAGAACCCTACTCTCTTGCACCTCTTTGGGCAAGAATTTTCTCCTACGCACCAAGCAGGGGCAAAAAACGGGGAGCAGTCGGTCTCTATCGATTCGTAAGCACTTGATTAGGAAAGACTTTTCATCTTTAAGCCGTCGACGCTAGATCATTCCCAGCAACACCAGCACGAGCAGTACGACCAGCAACACGCCCACGATTCCAGACGGGCCATATCCCCAGCTGCGCGAATGCGGAAACACGGGCAATCCACCAATCAATAGAACAAGCAGGACCAGAACCAATATGGTAGTCAGCGACATGATGCATCTCCTTATAACCGCTACGGGAATCCACAGCACAGGTCGCTTCCCATCACCGAGACCGGAAAAGCTCGGGGAATAAAAAGAAAGCGTACCTGTACTATCGGACTGCCACCTCTGCGGAAAAGTCCTGCAACCGCTTCGCTTGTTGACGAGAAGCACACTATTTTCTGTTTAGTACGGCTTGGGCACAGGCCCCTTCAATAATTTGAGAAACATCAGCGAAACCGTTTGTGCGTCCCCAAGCGCGGTATGCCGCCCCGTTACCGGTATGTCCAGCGCCCGCGACAGGGTGTCAAAGCGCAGATCCAGATGCACGTCAGGAAACAAACGGCTGACCTTGCGATGATAGAGGGCTGACACTTCGATCCGGGGATTCGTCAGCCTGGGCATCCCGTAACGGCGGAAATGACGACTGAGCACTGCGATATCAAAGGATACGTAATAACCCAGCAGCGGGCGATTTCCGATGAAGTCTTGCAGTTGTCTCAGGGCATCCTGGATATTGAGCTGCCCCTCCAGATCCATCCGACGTAGCTTGTGAATGCGGATCGATTCGGCGTCCAGACTGGGTGGCGGCTCGACGTACAGCTCAAGACGTTCCCCTACCTGCATCTTCCCCTGTCGAATGAGTATGGCACCCACACTGAGAATATCGGCCCGACGTGGATCAAGGCTGGTCGTTTCCAAGTCCAGCGAAACGATCTCATCGGCGTCCATCGGGTCATGCCACCACCAATGCAGGCGTTGCCGCCAAAGGGGCCAATGCAAATCAGGTCTTGAGATGTAGGCAGCCATCAACGCGTATCCAGATGAAACAGACGTCCCAGGGTTTGCTTGAATTTTTTAACTACATGGAGGCTGAAGCGCAGCAGGTCTCGCTCGGCCCGGCTCAGGATCGACACATCGATACCTTGCGTTAATCCACTCCTGTCGCCTGCCAATTGCTGTGACAGCCGTAGCTGCACGAACAGCTCGAAAGCCTCAGCGAGGTTATCAGCCATGTTTCGATCCAGAATGCCTCGCTCGCCCAGCATCTGCAGTCTGCCCAAGGTGCCACGCACCATCAAACCGTCTCGCAGGGCGAGTATTCGGGTCCCATGAACGATCGGGAAAAGACCTCCACGCTTGATGTCCAGGCGTTCGCCAGATGTTTTGAACCCGCCAAACAAGGTCAACGGTGTATCAAACTGTAAGGCAGCCAGCGCCATATCGCTCAGCCAGCGCTCCCCCGAGCCAGACCACACGCTCAACTGAGCCTGCACAGCCATAAACCAATGCTCATTTCCGGCTACAGGGTGGGCATCCATCAGAATGGACAGACGCAGCAGCTGCTCAGGATGCCCCTCGCGGGCGGCCGTCAGTAGCTCATGCCGCCACTCACTGACAGGTTTGCACCACACCGCATTCGAGGCCATTACCCCTCCTGGGCATTGAGGGTAACCAAACCCCATGAGTGCCTCGTTGAAGCGGGCCATCCAGGCCAATGCCTCCTCGTTTGCAATGTCGTCTGCATGGATCAGCGCATTATCCTGATCGGTCTTGAGCAGTTGCTCTCCTCGCCCTTCGCTTCCCATGACCACCAGGCAACAACGGGAGCGATACGCTACAGGAACACACTGCTCGAAGACGCGCGCCAGCAATTGCTCATTCAGTGCGCTAACAAGTTGCATGATAAAGCGCAGCCGAATGCCGTTACCCTCCAGAGTAGCAATCAGTATATCCAGGGTTTCGGCGGCTCTCTGCAACTCATCAAGCGTTTCGGCGCGGGCGATCCGTAGCGCCAGAACATGAGAATGGGTGGAAAAGAGACTCAATACCTGAGTCAAGTGCAGTAGGCCGACTACCTGATTACCTTGCCTGACCACGACCCGTTCGATGCGTTGGCGGGTCATGAGAATCATGGCATCAAACAGAAAGTCGCCCAGCTCTACGGAAGCCAACGGCTGATGCGCCAGCGTCCCGACAGGTGTCTCGTCACCCTGCCCCTGCTGGAAATGGGCAACCATCAGGTCCGTTCTGGTCACAATACCCAGTCCTTCAAAGCCGTCTTCCAGCCGGACCAGCAACGCATCGGCGCCGACCTTTAGCTGCGTACGGGCAGCCTCGCCCAATGACAGATCGGCACCGACTTCCACCGCAGGCAGCAGATGCTCACGGGCAATGCGGGTCAGAATGAATTCCGCCAGATTCTGCCCGTCCCGGCGCGCCAGTTGCCGCTTGGTGGCAAGGCTTGCTTGAAAATAGGCAGCAAACGAGGTATTTCGTTCGCACAGTTCATGAAACATCTTGGCGTTGAGTTCGTAGACGATGCTTTCCTCAACAGCTCGATAGGAATGCCGGGTCTGTCCATCAAAAAGCCCCCGCACATCAAAGAGATCGTCCGGCCCATAGTGTGCAAATAGCTGGTCGTCCTTGCCACGCTCCTCAATGACACCCTTCAGCACGATATAGAGTGCAAGCGTGACGCTACCCGGCTCGATCAGTATCTCGCCAGGCACGTAGTATCCGACCGATAGCGCCGAGCGAAGCAGGTTGCGTTCATACTCACTGAGCGTGTCGAACGGGGCTGCCTCGAAGTTGAAATTATCCGGCATGACGCGAATTCGCCTGAAATGAAAACGGCAGGCCCTGACGAGCCTGCCGATTCAGTACGACTTAGTGAGCCACTGCGCCGGAAGCGCCAAGACCCGTC
This sequence comes from Pseudomonas sp. MAG002Y, assembly GCF_019400845.1. Lineage (NCBI taxonomy): Bacteria > Pseudomonadati > Pseudomonadota > Gammaproteobacteria > Pseudomonadales > Pseudomonadaceae > Pseudomonas > Pseudomonas sp. MAG002Y. The sequence goes on from NZ_WOEJ01000007.1 coordinate 250,304, forward strand.
TGAGAGCGAACGAACTGCGGGAAGAATCGAGCACGCTCTTCATCGGCTGCGGTAGATTTGTCCGTAATCGAGAAGAACCAGATCCCGATGAACGCTACGAGCATGGAGAACAGTGCTGGATACTCGTAAGGGTAGATCGCCTTTTCATGACCCAGAATAGTAACCCAGATGGTCGGGCCCAGAATCATCAGAGCTACCGCTGTGATCAGCCCCAACCAGCCACCAATCATGGCACCTCGCGTGGTCAGTTTCTTCCAGTACATGGAGAGCAGCAGTACCGGGAAGTTACAGCTGGCCGCGATCGAGAAAGCCAGACCCACCATGAAGGCGATGTTCTGCTTCTCGAACAGGATACCCAAGCCGATCGCAACCACGCCCAGCGTCACAGTGGTGATCTTAGAGACACGCAGCTCATCCTTTTCGTTGGCATTGCCTTTCTTGATCACGCTGGCATAGAGGTCATGGGACACCGCCGAGGCACCCGCCAGGGTCAGACCTGCTACCACCGCCAGGATGGTTGCAAACGCTACCGCCGAGATGAACCCCAGGAAGATGCTGCCGCCCACCGCGTTAGCCAGGTGCACCGCCGCCATGTTGTTGCCACCAATCAGGCCACCGGCAGCATCCTTGAACGCAGGATTGGTGCTGACGAGCAGGATCGCGCCGAAACCGATGATAAAGGTCAGGATGTAGAAATAACCGATGAAACCGGTAGCGTAGAACACGCTCTTGCGAGCTTCTTTGGCATCACTCACCGTGAAGAAGCGCATAAGAATGTGCGGCAGACCTGCTGTACCAAACATCAACGCCAGACCCAGAGAAAAGGCTGAGATCGGGTCTTTTACCAGACCACCAGGACTCATAATGGCTTCACCCTTAGGGTGAACGGCGATTGCTTGGGAGAACAGCGCACTGAAGTCGAAGTTGACGGACTTCATTACCATGACGGCCATGAAGCTTGCGCCCGAAAGCAGCAGCACCGCCTTGATGATCTGCACCCAGGTAGTGGCCAGCATGCCGCCAAACAATACGTACATGACCATAAGGATGCCGACCAGGATCACTGCCACGTGGTAGTCAAGGCCGAATAGCAGCTGAATCAGCTTGCCGGCACCTACCATCTGAGCGATCAGGTACAACGCCACCACCACCAACGAACCGCAGGCAGACAGGGTACGGATTTCCTTCTGCTTGAGACGGTAGGAGGCAACGTCGGCAAAGGTGTATTTGCCCAGGTTACGCAAGCGCTCGGCAATCAGGAACAGAATGATCGGCCATCCGACCAGAAAGCCGATGGAGTAGATCAGGCCGTCATAACCCGACGTAAATACCAGCGCGGAAATACCCAGAAAGGAGGCGGCAGACATATAGTCGCCTGCGATTGCCAAACCATTCTGAAAGCCCGTGATGCGACCGCCAGCAGCGTAATAATCTGCCGCTGAACGGTTGCGTTTGGAAGCCCAATAAGTGATCCCCAATGTCCCCGCCACGAAAGCAACGAACATTACGATAGCGGCCACGTTCAAAGGTTGCCGTTGAACGGCACCGGTCAACGCATCGGCAGCCCAGGCAGCCGGAGCGAACAGAGCCAGTCCCATTACTGCAGAGAGAGGCGCTTTCATTATTGAACCTCCTTCAAAATGGCACGGTTAAGCTGGTCGAATTCACCATTGGCACGGCGAACGTACACACCTGTCAGGATAAAAGCAGAGAGAATCAGACCGACACCGATCGGAATTCCCCAGGTAATCGGACTATCCGGGTTGATCCGAGCACCTAACACATGTGGCGCAAAGGCGATAAGCAGGATGAAGGCGACGTAGAGTCCTAACATGATCAGGGAAAGCAGCCAGGCAAAACGCTCACGCTTGGCAACCAGTTCTTTGAATTGCGGATTTTGTTCTATCCGCCGGTAGATGCTGTCGTTCATTATTGTTGTCCTCACAGCGTGACGGGGATCGTCGATTTGTACTCTAGGCTACCGGCACCTGACAGCCAGACGACTTTAGTCGTAACCGGGATAAAGGGGCTGTTTCGCGGGATAAAGGGTAAAGGCTTAAAAGTGCGACCCTACAGCCCCGCTGACGCGGCGGGACTGGAGCGGTCGGCATATGGCTCGGATGCCGAATACGCTTATGGCGGCAACAGCAACGTGGGCTATCCGGCCTGATCAACCATAGCTATTTGTGTGACGGCATGTGTCTCGAGAGTTGTCGGCGGGCCCGCTAGTAATCCCACAGACTGCGCCACCCTTCCAGCGGATGATGCCCTTCGGCATCGAGCACCGAGACGCTAGCAGTCATCCCGGCACTCAACTGCACCTCTGGCGGCACATCCAAAAGCTCTACGCGGACCGGAATACGTTGCGCCAGTCGTACCCAATTGAACGTAGGCTGAACTTCCGCCAATAGCTGCTCGTCCGGGCTTGCGTTGCGGTCGGTAATTCCGCTACTGATGCTGGCCACACGCCCCTTGAGAATCCCCTTGTGGCTCATCAGGCGGATATTGACGGCATCCCCTACTGCAATATGCGGGATCTTGGTTTCCTCGAAATAGGCCATGACGTAGAAAGAGCGCGTATCAACCAGCGCCATGACAGCTTCACCGGTACGCACGTAATTACCTTCGGCAAATCGCAGGTTCGTGATGCGCCCTTCACGAGGCGCCAGCACTTGGCTACGCGCCAGGTTAAGCTCCGCCAGCCGGATATCCGTCAGCGCTTCCTGATACTGACTCCGTGCCACAGCAGCGTTGATCTGCGCATTTTCCCTGTCTTCGGCACTAATGGCGCTGACACCCAGACGATTACGGCGCTCAGCCTCGCTCTCACGCAGGCGCAGCTGCTGTTTGCGTGTATCGGCAACGGCGCGGGCGTGGTTGAGCGTAGCCTGGTAGCGCTCCCGGTCGATCTGCATGATCAGATCACCTTTCTTGACCAGCTGATTATCCTTGACAGGCAAGCGAGTCACCCAACCGGCCACATCGGGCGAGACGACTACGACATCGGCTCGAACACGTGCATCACGCGTCCAGGGCGAGAGCATGTAAAACCGCCACAGCCATAGGCCAGCCAGCACGGCCACTATCACCACGACCACTGTAATCGCTACACGGGCCACCTTGCGCATCATGCCCTCCTCATCCAAGCGTTCATATTCACCTTGACCACGTCACGTTGCGGCAACCCAGGTAATGGCTGCGAGCAGCAGCAGAAACAGTGCGCACCCAAATAGCGCCTCATGCCAGATCCAGCGACTCGCATGAAGTTTATGCATGACCAGCCGAATCGTGCCTGTCAGTAATAAAGCCACTACCGCATAAAGAAACAGCGGACTCAGGTAAACGCCGCCGATAGCCCACTCATGCAGGTCCATGGTGATCCTCAAGCGATTGGCACCACATCGTCCAGGTTCGCTGCAACTGGCGAACCGCTCCATGAGCCAGGCGCTTGGGCTCATCCGGCTCTGGTACGGCTTCTAATACAGAGCGTAATCGGTTCGCGGGTTCATCCAGCTGCTCCGGCCGTACATGCTCCAGACCATTTGCCAGGGCTGCCGAAAATGCCTGTAGGAAACGATCGCGCTCCGCCGCCAGTGAGCCGGTCGCCCCGTCAAGGCAGGCGCGCAGGTGCAACAGCTCGTTACCCAGATCCAATGCCAGCAGGCCATCGTGCCAGCGACGACGTTCATGAAGCGGCATGAGGTTGATATTGCGTGCCAGTTGCAGCAATCGATCGGCCATCCGCCCTCCAAACCAGGTTTCAGCAATACCAAGAGGGCGCTCTGTCAGACGCTGCAGGTCATAGGTCGTGGCTGAAAGAATTCTTCGGATCAGCCGCCGCGGGTGACGCAGCGTAATCAAACGAAAGATCACGACAGCAAAGCCAACTCCAATGACCAGCGCCTGGGCTTGATTGAGCAGGTTCGCCATGTCCATGCGGGTATGGTTGTTTGGCGAAACCAGCACAATGAAGTGCAACGCAAACGCAGTAGCCGTACCTACTACCGCTGGCGGCCCCGCCATTCCAAGCGCGGCAAAAAACAGCGGAATCCCCATACCCAGGCACAATAACGAGAAGCCGGACCATGACGGCAATACGGCCTGGCTGACAACAATGGCCACCACGATGGCGTAAGCAATACCACGAAGAAAACTTAGGCCGATCTGAACGGCGTTATCGCGGTTGGCAAACAGGCTGCATAAAACAGCCCCCAACAGCATGGCACCGGTTGCGGCAGGCCAGGCGGTGTTCAACCAGAAGATCGCAAGTCCGAGCAATGCCAATGCGCTGCGCATTCCATACAACAGCGCCGTCTGGATGTCGCGGTGCCAGGACAGTGCCGAAGGAGCACTGTCATCAGCCACGCCACGGGCAACCGCCCGTTCGGCCTGTTCAGCCGTTAGCGCCTTGCCGAGCAGAATGCCCAGGCGAGCTAGAAAGTAGCGCTGGTCATTGCTGTAACGTGGATCATTGAGCTCGTCATGGAGCCGGTTGAGCAATGCCTCAATGGCCGTTGGCTCGAACGGATCCAGATGCTGGATAACCTCTTCACGCCAGGGCGCTACCGCCTCTTGCTCATTTGCTTCAAGGTTACGCCATTGGCGAACCACGCCCCGCGAGGTACGCAACAGGCTCAGCAGATCTCGACAGAACAATCGCAACGCACGGGCACGCTGACGTCCCCGATGGCCCTCGAACCACGTGTGGTCGCGCTGCGCATCAACAGCCACGATCTGGCCAAACACCCCAAGCAGTCCGGTCGCTGCGGTTTCATCTCCAGCCACCTCAGCGCGTGCTGCCTGCAGACCCGCCTGCCACACCTTGCTGGCCTGTTGACTCAGGTTCTGCTCTACACGTTGCGGCCAGATCACCGAGCTGACGATAGACGCCACAATGATGCCCATGCAGATTTCCGTGCAGCGAGCGACTGCCTGATCAAAGACGCCGAGCGGCTGAGCAATGGCTGGCAGACCAATGATCGCTACGGTGTAGCCGGCTAGAACGAAGGCATAGGACACATGATTGCGCAGCAAGGTCGACGCAGCGGTGCACAACCCGAGCCAGAGCGCCATGGCCAGAAGAAAAGCCCAGGGCGTCTGTGCAAACAGGCCAATCAACACCACAGACATGATCGTCCCGGCTACGGTCCCGATCAGACGAAACAGACCCTTGGCTACCACCATGCCGGACAACGGCTGCGAGACGATAAAGACCGTCATCATCGACCATGTGGGTTGTTCAAGATCGAATCGAAACGCAAGCCATAGGGCCAGACACGCCGCAAAAAGCGTCTTGACCGCAAACTTGAGCGCCAACGGGCTCGGCGCAAGGAAGACCTGCCAGGGAATACGCACGTGCTTATTATCGTCGAGTGATGACCGATAGGCTCACGAAGGCGTCAGGAAGTTCCTTGCATCCACTTGGACAATATCAGGCAGCTGGCTCGCTATGCCCTTCGAACGATGCCCGCGCGCAGACACAGCGCGGCACATAACATCACAATGGATAGCAGGGCCAGCTTGAGTCCTACTGCCTGGGCCAACAGACCGATCAGCGGAGGCCCCATGAGCAGCCCGCCATATCCCAGAGTGGCAACAGCGGCGACGCCAACGCCCGGATCAATGCCCGGGCGATTGCCTGCAGCGCTGAAAAGAATCGGCACAATGATCGACAGCCCCAGACCGGCCAGAGCAAACCCAATGATCGAAATGATCACATCAGGCGCCAGCAGCGCTACAACCATCCCCAGTGTTGCCAACCCTCCAAGCGCACGAACCAGTGAGTGATCCTGAAAGCGAACACGCAGGCGATCACCAAAGAGTCGGCCAAATACCATCGTGGCGGAAAAAGCGGCATATCCCAAGGCGGATAACCCTTCGCTGGCATTCTTCACATCATGCAGAAGCAAGGCGCTCCAGTCAGCGATAGCGCCTTCGGACACAAACGAACACAACGCCATGAGTCCCAGCCCTACGACTGCCATGGGTGGCAGACGCAGACCTGAACCCTTGTGGGTACGCGCAGGCATGTGCTCATCAGGCAAAAGCCGTTTACCGCCAGGTAGCAGAAAGATAAGGGCAATCACTGCCAGTAAGATGAAATGCCAGACAGGTGACAATGCCACCAGCGCAGCCGCCCCTAGCGCACCGACCAGGCCGCCAAGACTGTACATCCCGTGAAGAAGCGAAAGCGTCGGACGCCGAAGGGCTCGTTCGACTTCTACAGACTGCGTGTTGACCGCAACATCCATTGCGCCACTGGCCAAACCAATGAGGTACATCGCCAAGGCAAAGCTGAGCCATTGATGGGCCAGTCCGACCAAGGGAAAGGCAAACAGGAGCAGTAGCCCTCCACCAATTACAATCCGGCGGCTACCCAGCCAGCGCTGGAGAATTCCTGTCAGGGGGAACGCTGTCAAGGCACCCAGCCCCAGGCACAGCAACGCCTGTCCAAGCGTACCTTCGTCAAGTCCGGCCTGCATTTTCAAGGCCGGTATCCGCGCCATCAGACTGCCGTGCACCAGTCCATTGATAGCAAAGAAATAAGCGCAAGCCCAACGCGCAGAGCCTGCTAATGTCTTCTCAGCCATAACCACTCCAACAAAACAAAGCCCCGCCAAAGCGGGGCTTTGTTGAATCCGGTTGACTACTAGACAACCCAGGCAGTCAGAGCCGAAGCGGTTACCAGAAGTTCATCTGGCCATCCGATCAGGCCTCGGTTTTACCCGCAGCGCCTTTGACCAGCTGCTGTAGCTCACCTTTTTCGTGCAGCTCCAGCAGAATATCGCTACCGCCTACCAGCTCACCGTTTACCCACAACTGGGGGAACGTTGGCCAATTGGCATACTTAGGCAGATTGGCCCGGATCTCAGGATTTTGCAGAATGTCCACATAGGCGAACTTCTCACCACACGCCATCAACGCTTGCGAGGCACGGGCAGAGAAACCGCACTGCGGAGCATTGGGGGAGCCTTTCATGTAAAGAAGAACAGGGTTATTGGCGATCTGTTCTTTGATCGTTTCGATGATATCCACGGTGCACCTCGCTGAATTTCAGTGCTGACCAGTGTAACGGAAAACCCAGTGAAACGCTCGGTTTTGCCTCTGGCCACCCGTCCATACAGATAAGGACAACAGGAACAATTTACAAGCCTGATAACGGCGTGACTTGACGCAGGAGGAGAAATTGGCGGGAGAGAGAACGCGGCAGTCGTTTCTCTTCGAACCGGCGAACTCCATGTCCGCCGGTTCGAGCTCATCCTTAATGGATAGAGCTGATGGTGCCTTTCTGACCAGTCACTTTGACGTTGACGGCCTTGTACACCAGGTAGTCCTGAACATCGACTTCATAACGCGGAGCAACGATTACGTCAGCGCCTGAAGCCTTGACAGCCTTGTAAGCTGCAGCAGCTTTGGCCGAGGAGACTGGATCCAGTCCCAGAGCAAAACCACCTTCACCACCACCATAGGTTACGCCGTCTGCGAACTTGCTATCACCACCCAGCTTCAGCATACCGAACAGAACGTTTACGGAAGACTGACCTGTGATGGTTTCACCTACTTTGACATCCGCTTTCAGACCGGTATCAACCGCGCCACCCAGAGGTAGAGCTGGCTGACTTACGTTCTGGCTGGCACAGCCAGTGAGCAGGGCCAAAGTAGAGAAGGCAGCGGCATACACTACGCGTTTCATGCAATACTCCTTTGCATACAATTTTCCAATATCCCCGTTGCGGGGTAATAACGTCGCCTCGAAAGGCGGGCGGCATAGTAGTCATTTAACAAAAATGTAACAACCGTAGCGGAACAATTTTCCAATCTTTGTGAAGTTTTGCCTTTTGCGTAATAACCGGTTGCAACCTCATCTTTTCTGCCACCTCGCCAGGCATTTGCGCAAATATATAAATTACTTATAAGATCCGGCCCTTCCCTTTCCTCCGCATAGGTGCGGCAGTAGCTTTGGGTGTAGCCTGTTTTTCCTGAAGCCGGCCGGCACCCCTGGCCTGTATTCATAGGTATTGATGATGAGCGCTCGGCATTTTCTTTCGTTCATGGATTGCACACCCGATGAGCTGTTGCAGCTGATCCGCCGTGGCATCGAGCTGAAAGAACTGCGTAGTCGAGGCGTCAGCCACGAACCGTTGAAAAATCGTGTTCTTGGCATGATTTTCGAAAAGGCCTCGACCCGTACGCGTCTGTCCTTCGAGGCAGGCATGATCCAGCTAGGTGGCCAAGCCATTTTCCTGTCCCCGCGCGACACTCAGTTAGGCCGCGGTGAGCCGGTAGATGACTGTGCCCGCGTCATGTCCCGTATGCTCGATGGTGTCATGATCCGTACCTATGCCCACAGCACCCTGACGACCTTTGCGGCAAACTCCAACGTTCCGGTTATCAATGGACTGTCTGATGACCTTCATCCCTGTCAGCTGCTGGCTGATATGCAGACATTCTTCGAACACCGCGGCAGCATTCAGGGCAAGGTTGTGGCCTGGATCGGCGACGGGAACAACATGTGCAACAGCTATATAGAAGCTGCCGAACAACTGGACTTCACCTTGCGTGTGGCCTGCCCTGAAGGCTTTGAGCCAAACGCCCGCTTCGTTGAGCGCGCCGGTGACCGCATTCAGATTGTTCGTGATCCAACGGAGGCCGTAGAAGGCGCTCATCTGGTCAGTACTGACGTTTGGACATCCATGGGCCAGGAAGAGGAATCGAAAATCCGTCTGGAAACGTTCAAGGCGTATCAGGTCTCGCGTGAGCTCTTGGACAAAGCCAGCCGGGACGTCGTTTTCATGCACTGCCTTCCAGCCCACCGCGGAGAAGAGATCAGTCACGACCTGCTGGAAGATCCACGCTCGGTCGTATGGGATGAAGCAGAAAATCGCCTGCATGCGCAAAAGGCATTGATGGAGTTTCTGATCCCACATACACGCAACGCATGAGCATTCTCACGCTCAGCCATCTAGCCTGCGGCTACGGTGGCAGCACGATTGTAAACGACCTGAGCCTGTCTCTTGAGTCAGGAGAGATTGGCTGTCTGCTTGGTCCATCGGGATGCGGGAAAACCACGACGCTGCGCGCCATCGCCGGATTCGAGCCTGTCATGCAGGGCGAAATTCGTCTCGCCGATCAGGTCATTTCCCGAGCGGGGTTTACCCTGGCGCCAGAGCGGCGCGGGATCGGCATGGTCTTTCAGGACTATGCTCTTTTTCCTCACCTGAACGTAGGTGACAACATCGCCTTTGGTATTCGCAAGCATCCCGAGCGCGAGCGCATCATGGGTGAGCTGATGGCGCTGGTCAAACTGGAGCAGCTGGCCAGACGCTATCCTCATGAGCTGTCAGGTGGTCAACAGCAGCGTGTTGCCTTGGCTCGCGCCTTGGCACCGTCGCCTCGTCTGTTATTGATGGATGAACCTTTTTCCAACCTGGACGTAGAGCTTCGCCGATCGCTCAGCAGCGAAGTCCGGGATATTCTGAAAGCTCGAGGCACCAGCGCCATCCTGGTGACTCATGACCAGGAAGAAGCGTTTGCGGTAAGTGACAAGGTGGGGGTTTTTCAGCATGGCCATCTTGAGCAATGGGATACACCTGGGCACCTCTATCAGACCCCTGCCACGCCCTTTGTGGCAACGTTTGTAGGCCAGGGATTTTTCATTCCAGGTCGTGCCGTCGACTCAGAATCGATCAGAACGGAACTTGGGGTTGTCAGGGCCAGGAACAAAGCGTTCGAGGAAGGCGATGAGCTTCGCGTTCTCCTTCGGCCTGACGACATCCTCTATAGTCCCGCGAGCACGTTGACCGCGCAGGTGGTCAACCAGGTATTTCTAGGTGCAAGCACCCGCTATCAACTGGCGCTTGCGTCAGGAGCACGCCTCGAAGCGTCCTTCCCAGGTTTTGTTGAGCACAGTGCCGGTGAACAGATCGGAATTGCGCTCAAGAAAACGGCGCTGACAACCTTCAGCGCCACATAACGTCAATCCAACAATAGACGACCACTGGCGACGCGGCGAGCGTGACCCGCGATGCTCACACGCTCGCCATCCAGACGGCACCAGAGTTCCCCGCCCCGCTCCGAGCACTGGTAGGCTCGCAGCATCCGCTTCGCCAGGCGACGAGACCAATAGGGAATGAGGCTACAGTGAGCCGAGCCAGTCACAGGGTCCTCATTGATGCCAATACCAGGCGCAAAGAAACGGGACACGAAATCATACCGCTCACCTCGAGCAGTAATGATAACGCCCGGCCAACGCAGGCGCGCCAGAGCCGCAAAGTCAGGCTTGCAGTTGCGCACCGCCTCTTCCGACTCCAGGAGAACCAGTAGCTTATCTGCGCCCAGTACATCGACCGGACTAACGCCTAATGCACGCTCCAGCTCTGGTGTGGAACCGATCTCACTTGGAATCTGTGCGGGAAAATCCAGCGCCAGAAGCCCATCGTCTTCCTTATAGGCACGCAGGGTGCCGGAGCGGGAAATGAATTCGATCTTTTCTCCCGCTTCCTCATAAACAGTAAACAGTACATGAGCCGCTGCCAGCGTCGCATGGCCACACAACGGTATTTCAACCTTTGGGGTAAACCACCGAATGCGCCAGACATCACCCTCCCGACGGATAAAGGCCGTTTCCGCCAGATTATGCTCAGCGGCAATCTTCTGCATCAGATCGTCCGGCAACCATGCATCGAGACGGTAGACCATCGCTGGATTACCCGCGAACGGACGATCAGCGAAGGCATCGATTTGGTGAAAGTCGAGTTGCATGGTTTGCTCCATCTTTTCTTTTGAGTTCTTCGTACAGCATGAGCGAAACGTGCCTACGTCACAATGTACAGTTCACCAGCTATGACAGTTAAACTGGGCTGGCAACTCGCTCTGTGTAGGATCTCTCGGATCATCGGCACTCTTGTCAACAACCGCTACGGGCACACTCAAAGCCCGCTGTAATTGCGAGCAGCCAGATAGCGATCAAGGGAAAACACCAGAGCGGCAATAATTGACCATAGCGCAGTGAATCGATTGGTCAACTCAGTTGAAAGGACTTCCTTTGCCCACTACCCCTACGAGCAGAGAACCTGCACATTACTCCCGTGCAATCTCGGCAAACTGCCCTGCGGTCAGGCTAGCCAGCGCCTGGGCAGACAGCTCCACTTCAAGGCCACGTCTGCCTGCACTGACATAAATGGTAGGAAACCGCTCGGCACTGCTGTCAATGAACGTTCTCAAGCGTTTCTTCTGCCCCAGCGGGCTGATTCCGCCTACCAGGTAGCCAGTAGCACGTTGGGCTACCTGAGGATTCGCCATGTCTGCCTTTTTGACAGACGCCGCATGGGCCAAGGCTTTCAGGTCAAGACTGCCACCTACCGGAACGATAGCCACCAGCAACTCTTCCTTCTCGGTAGCTGCCAACAATGTTTTGAACACCCGGACGGGTTCAAGTCCAAGCTTGTCTGCCGCCTCGAGCCCATACGAAGCGGCTTTGGGATCGTGCACATAACTGAGCACGCGATGCTCTATCTTGTGCTTTTTGAGCAGGTTTATCGCTGGTGTCATGCCATTATCCTTGTGGCTTTATGATCCAGTTTGTCTCTGCCTTTGCAGCCTGTAAAGCCTTGTAACGCCTTACTTGGGGCGTCCCTCAAGCGTGACCTGAAACACGCCTTATAAAGTTCCCTTTCAAACAAGTGTTTTGCCTGTCATAAAATATCCTGCTTCGCTCATCACAATTTTCTATGGGGATGAAAGAAGAACCTTTGACAACGTTCGATTTTGAAACTAACTTTTCGTTTCCGAAAGGATGTAGTTTCACTTTTTTTCTACTACCGCAATAAATACAACAATCAAGAGGCTCCGCGTATGAGTACTCCATTAATGCCCACCCTACGTGGGCAATGCATTGCCGAGTTTTTGGGAACAGGATTATTCATTTTCTTCGGAACCGGTTGCGTCGCTGCCATGAAGGTTGGCGGAGCCACTCTGGGGCTCTGGGAAATCAGCATCATATGGGGCATTGCGGTCAGCATGGGGGTTTACTTGAGCGCTGGCGTGTCGGGTGCACATCTGAGCCCTGCCGTTACCATTGCGCTTTGGCTGTTTGGCGGCTTCGAGCGTAGAAAAGTCCCGCTCTACATCATTTCGCAGATTGCAGGCGCTTTTTGTGGCGCCGCGCTGGTATACGGCCTGTATAACAGTCTCTTTTTCGAATACGAACAGGCTCACAATATGGTACGCGGTAGCGTAGCCAGCCTTGAGCTTGCGGGTGTGTTCTCCACCTATCCGAACGCAGCCCTGTCTGTTGGTCAGGCGTTCCTGGTCGAGATGGTTATTACCGCCATCCTGCTGGCCGTCATCATGGCCTTGACCGACGATGGCAATGGTCTTCCGCGCGGCCCGCTGGCCCCGCTTCTAATTGGTTTGCTTGTTGCCGTGATCGGTGGATCCATGGGCCCGCTGACAGGCTTCGCCATGAACCCGGCTCGTGACCTGGGTCCTAAACTTATGACCTTCCTGGCTGGCTGGGGTGATGTAGCCCTGACCGGTGGCCGCGATATACCCTATTTCCTGGTACCGATCTTCGCGCCCATCCTGGGTGCCTGCCTGGGTGCCGCTGCTTACAAGGCACTCATCTGCCGTCACCTGCCCAGTCTTGGCTCAGCAGCGTGCGACATTCCAGTCAAAGAAACCTCAGTTGAAACGAATAAGAAAGACGCCGCCGCTCAGCCCAAGATCAGCGCGTCACAGGCTCAATAATAAGGATTTCCATCATGTCTAATAACAAGCATTACATCGTGGCCCTGGACCAGGGCACCACCAGCTCCCGCGCCATCGTGCTGGATCGTAACGCCAATGTGGTGAGCATTGCTCAGCGTGAATTCGCACAGATCTATCCGCAAGCCGGCTGGGTCGAGCATGACCCGATGGAAATCTGGGCCACCCAGAGCGCTACCTTTGTGGAGGCCCTGGCTCATGCAGGCATTAGCCATGACGATGTAGCCGCCATCGGTATTACCAACCAGCGCGAAACCGCTATCGTCTGGGACAAGACCACAGGCCGCCCGATTTACAATGCCATCGTATGGCAGAGCCGCCAAAGCACAGAGATCTGCAATCAGCTCAAGCGTGACGGCATGGAAGAGCATATCCGCCGCACGACCGGACTGGTCATCGACCCCTACTTTTCCGGTACCAAGATCAAGTGGATCCTGGACCACGTAGAGGGCAGCCGTGAGCGCGCCCGCCGTGGCGAGCTGCTGTTCGGCACTGTCGATACGTGGCTGATCTGGAAGATGACCCAGGGCAAGGTCCATGTCACCGACTACACCAATGCCTCGCGCACCCTGATTTTTGATATCCATAAGCGTGACTGGGATCCCGTGATGCTTGAAGCACTGGATATCCCCCGCGAAATGCTGCCGGAGGTTCGCTCCTCCTCCGAAGTCTACGGCTATGCCACTCTGGGCAGCAGCCAGGAAACCGGCATTCCGATCGCAGGGATTGCAGGTGACCAGCAAGCCGCCCTGTTTGGCCAAATGTGTGTAGAGCCGGGCCAAGCCAAGAATACCTATGGCACCGGCTGCTTCCTGCTGATGAACACTGGTGAGAAAGCAGTGCAGTCCCAGCATGGTTTGCTAACCACTATTGCCTGCGGACCGCGTGGTGAAGTGAATTACGCACTGGAAGGCGCCATCTTTAATGGTGGCTCTACCGTTCAGTGGCTGCGCGATGAGCTCAAGGTCATTAACGAATCCCTGGATTCCGAGTACTTCGCCACCAAGGTGAAGGACAGCAATGGTATCTATCTGGTACCGGCCTTTACCGGCTTGGGCGCTCCCTACTGGGATCCCTATGCCCGCGGCGCACTGTTTGGCCTGACCCGTGGCGTTAAGGTTGAGCATCTGATTCGTGCAGCCCTGGAGTCGATTGCCTATCAGACTCGCGACGTACTGGATGCCATGCAGCAGGATGCCGGCGAGCGTCTACGCTCGCTACGTGTGGATGGCGGTGCCGTCGCAAACAACTTCCTCATGCAGTTCCAAGCCGACCTTCTAGGCACCTGCGTAGAGCGCCCCGAAATGAAGGAAACCACTGCCCTTGGTGCAGCGTATCTGGCTGGCTTGGCCACCGGCTTCTGGAGCAGCCTGGACGAACTACGCAACAAGAGCACCATCGAGCGCGTGTTCGAGCCCACCTGTGATGGCGACCATCGCGAGGAGCTTTACAAGGGCTGGAAGAAAGCTGTCGAGCGTACTCGCGGCTGGGCGCAGGACTGATGTCATTGGACGGGGCGACTGGGAAGTCGCCCTTTTCACATCAGGACGATGAAGTTGATGCACTGAACTGGCGCCCGGCGCCTCGCTACGGCATTCTTCCTGTCAAACCACCGTTGAAGGAAGATTGCATGAGCCTGGCGCCCCGTCAGCAGAACATCCTGGACCTTGTCCGCGAGCGTGGCTATGTCAGCATCGAGGAGCTTGCCCAGCATTTCACCGTAACCCCCCAGACGATTCGTCGAGACATCAACCAGCTGGCCGAAAGCGGTTTGCTGCGTCGTTATCACGGTGGTGCCGCCCATGACTCCAGCGTGGAAAACACGGCTTACACCATGCGTGCTGGACAAATGCGTGATGAGAAGCGTCGTATCGCGGAGGCCGTTGCAGCACAGGTCCCGGATCATGCCTCATTGTTCATTAACATCGGTACGACGACCGAAGCGATTGCTCACGCGCTGCTCAATCACCGTAGCCTGAAGATCATTACGAACAACCTCCATGTTGCGAACATCCTTAGCGCGAAAGAGGACTTCGAAGTCCTGATTGCAGGTGGCAGCGTGCGCAGTGACGGCGGCGTGGTAGGCCAGGCGACAGCTGACTTCATCAAGCAATTCAAAGTGGACTACGCGCTGGTTGGCATCAGCGGCATCGATGAAGACGGCACTCTGCTGGATTTCAATTATCAGGAGGTTCGCGTTTCACAGGCCATTTTCGAAAACGCACGTAAGGTCTTTCTGGCAGCCGACTCCAGTAAATTCGGACGCAGCGCCATGATTCGCCTGGGCTCGCTTGAGCAGATCGATGTGCTCTTTACCGAGTCTCAACCAGACGAAGCCTTTACTCGGCTGCTCTCTCAATTCAAAGTCCGTCTTGAAATCGCCTGACTAGAGTGTCAGGCCTTTCACATTTAATTCATTTAAGTTCGTTTATTTTCCTTTTAGAGTTTTTTTATCGGTTTACGACTGGCGCAAGGCAACTCTTTTGTCTACGATTGTTCGAATACGAACATTGATGTTCGTTTATAACAGGAGACGCCCATGCCTCAGTCCACTTTGCTCGGGACGCCGCCCCTTTCCGAGATCTACGACATCGCCGTGATCGGCGGTGGTATCAATGGTGTTGGTATTGCAGCCGATGCCGCAGGCCGTAACTTGTCCGTCTTTCTCTGCGAACGTGACGACCTGGCGAGACATACCTCCTCAGCCAGCAGCAAGCTGATTCATGGTGGCCTGCGTTATCTCGAACATTACGAATTTCGACTGGTACGCGAAGCGTTGGCCGAACGCGAGGTACTGCTGGCCAAGGCTCCGCATATCGTCAAGCCCATGCGCTTCGTCCTGCCGCACCGGCCACATCTGCGTCCGGCCTGGATGATTCGCGCAGGTCTCTTCCTTTATGACCACCTGGGCAAGCGTGAAAAGCTCCCCGCCTCCCGTGGTCTTCGGTTCGGTTCCGACAGCCCTCTGGTCAGTGATATCAACCAGGGTTTCGAGTATTCGGACTGCTGGGTAGACGATGCACGCCTCGTTGTACTCAACGCCATGGCTGCCCGCGAGCGTGGCGCCCATATTCATACCCGCACCACCTGCACAAGCGCCCATCGCGCTAACAAACTGTGGCACCTGACCCTTCAGCGTGAAGACGGCAGTACCTTCTCGATTAAGGCAAAAGCCCTGGTCAATGCGGCAGGTCCATGGGTTGCCCAGATCGTTCGCGAAAACATCAAAGAGCGCTCGCCCTATGGTATTCGACTGATTCAAGGCAGCCACATCGTCGTGCCCAAGCTATATGAAGGCGATCATGCCTACATCATGCAGAACGAAGATCGTCGGATTGTCTTTGCGATTCCGTACCTGGGTCGTTACACCATGATTGGTACCACGGATCGTGAGTACAAAGGTGATCCAGCCAACGTACAGATTACCGAGCAGGAAACTGACTACATCCTGGGTGTGGCAAACGCACACTTCCGCCACAAGCTGACCCGCAGTGACGTCCTGCATACGTTCTCGGGCGTACGTCCCCTGTGTGATGACGAGTCAGACAATCCTTCAGCCATTACTCGTGACTACACCCTGTCACTGTCGGCTCCTGAAAACGATGCGCCTTTGCTGTCGGTCTTTGGTGGAAAACTGACCACGTACCGCAAGCTGGCCGAGTCGGCCATGCAGCAGTTGCAGCCGTTCTTCAAGACGATGGGACAGCCTTGGACAGCCAAGGCTACGCTACCGGGCGGAGAAGACATGACGACGCCTGAAGCACTGGCCAAACAGTTACAGGCACAGGTCAAGGATTTGCCAGCAGCACTTGCCCAGCGCTGGTCAACCACCTATGGCAACCGCACGCGCAAGCTATTGGAAGGCGTTACGCAAATGGCCGACCTAGGCGAATGCCTGGGGGCGGACCTGTATGCGCGTGAAGTGGATTATCTCCATGCTTACGAATGGGCCAACGCGGCAGACGACATACTCTGGCGCCGGACCAAGCTGGGCCTTGAGTTTACCCCTGGTGACAAGACCAAGCTGGAAACCTATCTAGGCAGTCTGGATATCCGCAAGGCCAGTCACGCAGCAGCGTAATGGATACGTGAATGAAACTGGCCGAATCATGAGCCAGTTTCATTCATGCCCTCCTTGGCTTGGAAATCATTCATAATGGATACCTGCTGCACTCATCAGGATCCAGGCCATGCTCGAACTTCGTCACTTGAAAACGCTACACGCACTGCGTGAGGCTGACAGCCTTGTCGAAGCTGCCGAACGTCTTCATCTGACCCAATCTGCACTGTCTCATCAGTTCAAAGAGCTTGAAGAGCGCCTTGGTCTGAGCCTGTTCGTCCGCAAGACCAAGCCAGTGCGCTTTACCAGTGCCGGCCTGCGCCTCCTGCAATTGGCCGATGCGGTATTACCTCAGCTTCGCAGTGCGGAACGTGACCTGTCACGCTTTGCTGGCGGCACTGCCGGGCGCCTCAACATTGCCATTGAATGCCATAGCTGCTTTCAGTGGCTGATGCCTACCATTGATCAGTTTCGTGATTCCTGGGCTGAAGTGGAGATGGATCTCGCCTCGGGCTTTTCATTCGCCCCGCTACCAGCCCTGGCACGTGGCGATCTTGACCTTGTCGTCACGTCAGACCCGATTGATCTCACCGGCATCACTTACATTCCGCTTTTTACTTATGAAGCGCAGCTAGCCATGGCCAACCAGCATCCCTTAGCTGGCAAGCCTTACATCGTGCCTGAGGATCTGGCTGAAGAAACGCAGATCACCTATCCGGTCGACCGTGAGCGTCTGGATATCTTCAGGCAATTTCTCGACCCGGCCGGCGTCGAGCCTGCTGGCATACGTACGGCAGAGCTGACGGTCATGATGCTGCAGTTGGTAGCATCCGGCCGGGGCGTATGTTGTCTTCCTAACTGGGCGCTCCATGAGTACAGCTCGCGTGGCTATGTGACCGCGAAGCGTCTGGGTGAGAAAGGCTTGTATGCCACACTGTATGCCGGTATTCGAGAGGACATGCTGGAAGCTCCCTTCATGCAGGACTTTTTACTAACAGCCAAGGACACATCCTTCGCTACGCTTGAAGGCGTCAGTGCGGCACGTTAGGGATCAATCTGACCGCTCCGTCAGTCGCCGGTACAGGTACGCCCCAAACACTAGCGCCGCAGCACTGGTTGCTGCCACGACCATGCGCTCATCAGGACGACGCCATCCTCCATCGACACTGCGATTGCCACTGGGAGGGCTGAACAGATTGCCCGAGGAGTGCTCTACCGGCTCCATTCGACTCAAGGCGCGATCCATAAAGATCCGGGACAGCCGAGCATAACCAGGCACCAGCGCATGGGCTGCACGAAGTACCGTGGCGGCCTGCCCTACTGTCGTAGACTTGCGTGGATAACGCGCCATGGAGAGGATGGCTCTGGCGACCTTTCGAGCATCATAAACAGGTGGCGTAGGCTTTATTGTCCTTCCACTGTAATTACCGCCGTCTCGCAGCCCTGGCGTATCGATGAACGCAGGGTAAACATCGCAGACATGAATATCGGACCAGCGCGTAAGCTCGCCTCTCAAGGCTTCGGTAAACCCTCTCAGGCCTGACTTGGCAGCCGAATAGGCCACTGCATAGGGAAGCGGTACCCAGCTGCCTACCGATAAGGTATTGATCAAAACCCCTGACCCTTGCCGTTTGAAAACCGGCACAACGGCGTAGGCGCCACGCAGATAGCCTAGAAGGTCGGTCTGCACGACGCGTTCATGCGCCTCAAAAGGCGTCTCATCAAACTTGCCTACCGCACCGATACCCGCATTGTTGACCCAGATATCAATCCGTCCGTATCCAAATTCCAGCGCACGCTCGGCCAATTGCGAGACTGACTTCATCAACGTGACATCCGTAGGCACACCAATCGCCCGGCCTCCCAAGAGAAGACACTCGGCAACCGTATCGTCTAATGCCGCCTTATCTCGAGCAGCCAATACCAGGTAAGCCCCCTGCCGTGCAAACGCCTGAGCGGTGGCCCGACCAATCCCGCTGGAAGCGCCAGTAATGACCACAATGGCGCTATCTAGATTGCGTGCTTTCATCAGGTATCCTCTTTTGCTTTCAAGCTGATTAAAAGAGGACCCCGCTTACCGCCAGCCATTCCTTCATTCAGACATAAAAAAGCCCTCAAAATCATGAGGGCTTTTTTCAGTGAGGCCGGATTACTGGGAAGACTTGCTTCCGCCCGGAAACCCTGCAAAACGCTTGTTGAAGCTAGAGACGCGACCCTCGCTTTTCAACTGGCGCTGCTCACCGGTATAGATTGGATGCGAAGCACTGGACACGTCCAGTGCCACATAGGGATAGGTCTTGCCTTCAAATTCCTGGGTACGATCAGTCTGTGCCGTAGAGCCGATCAGGAAGTAATGATCTGCCGTGGTGTCATGGAAAAGCACTGGCCGATAGTTAGGATGAATATTCGGTTTCATGGTACCTCCTGGATACTCGGTTGGACTCTACATCGAGCCGCTTCGTTACATTATAACGATACATTACTAATATAAGGTCTTGCCGGTGGCTTTCAACCCTTACCAGCAGATTAATTTCACTAAGGTCTGAAAACGGTACCCAGTCCCCGTAATAGCCTGTTGCCTTGAGTCATTCGGGCGGAAAAATGCAACTTACCCCCACAAATGCTTGTCGTTTCCCTGTGGAGCAATACCTCCCCACCCCAACGGAGCAACCGGTAAGGAACTATGTGCGGTATAGCTGGAGAATTACGTTTCGATAATCGTCCCGTCACCCTGGCCACGCTGGAACGGGTCACCCATCGCCTCGCTCAACGCGGCCCCGACGCCTGGGGCTTTCATAGCCAAGGCCCTGTTGCGCTAGGCCACCGACGCCTGAAAATCATGGATCTGGCAGAAGCCTCTGGTCAGCCCATGATTGACTCGGACACGGGCCTGTCGATGGTTTTCAACGGCGCCATCTACAACTACCCAGAGCTACGCAGCGAGCTGGAGGCCAAGGGTTATCGCTTCCATTCTGGCGGCGATACCGAAATTCTGCTCAAGGCCTATCACGCCTGGGGCAAGGAGATGCTGCCCAAACTCAACGGCATGTTCGTCTTCGCTATTTGGGATCGCGATAAGCAGCAAATGTTCATTGCACGCGATCGCCTGGGCATCAAGCCCTTGTACCTGAGTCAGACCAATGAACGCCTGCGCTTTGCTTCAAGCCTGCCCGCCCTGCTTGAAGCAGATGATATCGATACCTCTCTCGATCCCGTCGCGCTGAACTACTACCTCAACTTCCATGCTGTTGTACCAGCGCCCCGTACCATCCTGAACGGCGTAAAAAAGATGCCGCCAGCCACCTGGATGGTCATTGACGCCAACGGCAAAACCGAACAGCAAACCTGGTGGACGCTGAATTACGGCCCAACTGCCGATGAAGCCAACTACACCATGGAAGACTGGAGCGGCGAAGTCCTGAACAGCTTGCGCGATGCTGTCTCGATTCGACAGCGGGCAGCCCGCGATGTAGGTGTGCTGCTGTCTGGCGGTGTGGACTCAAGCCTGCTGGTCGGCTTGCTGCACGAGTCCGGGGTACGCGATCTGCTGACCTTCTCCATCGGGTTTGAAGATGCAGGTGGAGAGCGTGGGGATGAGTTTCAGTATTCAGACCTGATCGCTCAGCGCTACGGTACACGGCATCACAGGCTGCGCATCAACGAATCTGAAATCATTGAGCAATTGCCCGCCGCGTTCAGAGCCATGAGCGAGCCGATGGTAAGCCATGACTGTATCGCCTTCTACCTCCTGTCGCGTGAAGTGTCCAAGCATTGCAAGGTTGTACAGAGTGGCCAAGGTGCGGACGAGCTTTTTGCAGGCTACCACTGGTATCCACAGGTTGATGGTGCGGCAGATCCGTTTACAGCTTACCGAGCCGCTTTCTTCGATCGTGACTATGCTGAATACGCAGCTACTGTTCAGGACAGCCGCCGTCTGGATCACGACGCTGCAGGTGATTTCGTTCGTCAGCACTTTGCACAACCTGGCGCAGTAGCTGGCGTTGATAAGGCGCTACGCCTGGACAGCACTGTGATGCTGGTAGACGACCCGGTCAAACGAGTCGACAACATGACCATGGCATGGGGCCTGGAAGCGCGTGTTCCTTTCCTTGACTATAAGCTGGCGGAACTGTCTGCCCGTATTCCGGCGCAGTTCAAGCTGGGAGACGGCGGCAAACACGTCCTCAAGGAAGCAGCTCGCAAGGTGATTCCGGCAGAAGTCATTGACCGCCCCAAAGGCTATTTCCCGGTACCGGGCCTGAAGCATCTGCAAGGTAATACCCTGACCTGGGTACGTGAGTTGCTGCTTGATCCCAGCCAGGATCGCCAGCTATTCAATACTGCAGAAATCGATCGACTCCTGAAGAACCCTGACGACCAGATTACACCGCTACGGGGCTCCAAGCTCTGGCAGCTCGCCGCCCTTAATTTGTGGCTGAGTGAACATGGCCTATAAGTGTTGGAGTATTGCACGATGAAAGCCGCCTACTATAACAATCAGCGTCTTCAAAGGGCTCAGACGCCCAATTATGAGCGTCTACAGGCCCAGATGACTGGGGCTGAACGGGCCACGTGCCAATCCGTTTGCCTGCATTGCGGATGGGGTCGAATTCTAATCGGCCATACGTTCTCCGACGCATCGGTATTGGCTAAGGAACTTCTCAAGGAAGAGGCCGGCGAGCGAGACATCGCCCTATACGTGGCTGCGCCTCAGCAGGTACTGGCCTATGCACCGCAACAGCTTTTCCTGGATCCATCCGACACGTTGCGGCTGTGGTTCACCGACTATCGCCCCGCACATGCGCCCTTCCGCGGCTTTCGTATTCGCCGGGCCTTTAGCGAAAGCGACTGGAGCGAGATCAATCGTCTCTACCAGACGCGCCATATGCTTCCCGTGGATATCGAAAAACTCACGCCCCGACACAAGGGTGGGCCGGTCTACTGGCTGGCAGAAGATCAGGACACGGGCGCCATTATCGGCTCGGTCATGGGGCTGAACCACGCTAAGGCATTCAACGATCCTGAGGGTGGTTCAAGTCTCTGGTGTCTGGCCGTAGCGCCTGACTGCCCTCGTCCGGGCGTGGGAGAAGCTCTGGTTCGTCACCTGATTGAGCACTACGCCAGCCGCGGCCTGGCGTTCCTGGACCTGTCGGTCATGCATGACAATAGTCAAGCCAAGCGTCTTTACGACAAGCTGGGCTTTCGGGAACTCCAGACCTTTACCGTCAAGCGCAAGAACGCAATCAACCAGACCCTTTTCCTCGGCCCTGGCCCTGAAGCAGGGCTTAATCCCTATGCCAAGATCATCGTAGATGAGGCTCAACGCCGCGGGATCGATGTACAAGTAGATAATGCCCAGGCTGGTCTTTTTACCCTCATACAGGGGGGCCGCCGAATCCGCTGCCGCGAATCACTGTCGGACCTGACCAGCGCTGTCACCATGACACTTTGTCAGGATAAGACCCTCACAATCCGGACACTCAAGGAAGCAGGATTACGGGTTCCTGATCAGTGTCTAGCCAGTGAAGATGAAGAAAACGAAACGTTTCTTGCCAAGCACGGCGCCTTGGTTGTAAAGCCGGTCAACGGTGAGCAGGGCAAAGGCGTCGCCGTAGATGTACGTGATCCTGAGCACCTGAAAGCCGCGATTGCCCAAGCTCGTCGCTACGACGATAACGTGCTGCTCGAAAGCTACCATGCAGGTCTTGACCTGCGCATTGTTGTCATTGGTCATGAAGTCGTGGCGGCCGCTATACGGCGTCCTGCCGAGGTCATTGGTGACGGTCGTCGAAACATTCATGAGTTGATCGAACACCAGAGCCGCCGCCGCCAGGCAGCAACCGGAGGCGAAAGTCGGATACCTCTGGATGAAGAAACCGAGCGCGCGATCAAGTCTGTCGGCTACAGTTATGACACGGTCCTACCAGAAGGCACCCGCCTGTTTGTCCGCAAGACAGCAAATCTTCATACCGGGGGCACGCTGGAAGATGTTACCGATATTCTTCACCCTGAACTGGCGCAAGCCGCAGTAGCTGCTGCCAAGGCCTTGGATATTCCAGTGACAGGCATGGATCTATTGGTACCGGCTGCTGATCAAAGTGAATACGTAATCATTGAAGCCAATGAGCGGCCGGGCTTGGCCAACCATGAACCCCGCCCTACGGCGGAGCGCTTCATTGATCTGTTGTTTCCCCTGTCTCGAGAGGTGCCCGCTTGAATAAGCTGCCGACACCGGATCTGGATTATCTGCGCCGTGTCCTGCTGGAAATGCTCGCCATTCCAAGCCCGACAGGCTTTACAGACACAATCGTCATGTACGTGGCCGAGCGCTTGAGTGAAATCGGCATTCCCTACGAGCTGACACGACGAGGAACGATTCGTGCCACACTCAAAGGACGTAAGGAAAGCCCCGACCGAGCGGTTTCCGCTCACTTGGATACGATCGGTGCCATTGTCAGGGAAATCAAGGATAACGGCCGTCTGAGCCTGGCGGCGGTAGGCCATTGGTCCAGCCGTTTTGCCGAAGGAAGCCGGGTCAGCATCTTTACCGACAACGGAACCCTACGTGGCAGCGTACTACCTCTGCTCGCCTCTGGGCATGCCTTCAATACCGAAGTCGACAAGATGCCCGTCAGCTGGGATCACATCGAGCTACGCCTAGACGCTACCACCAAAAGCCGTTCAGAGACGGAATACCTGGGTGTACGCGTAGGAGACTTCGTAGCTTTTGATCCGTTACCGGAGTTCACGGAGAGCGGCTACATCAGTGCTCGTCACCTGGATGACAAGGCAGGTGTAGCCGCTCTGCTAACGGCGCTCAAGATGATTCAGGAAGCCGGGATCGTACCCCCCATAGACTGCCATCCTCTCTTTACCATCACGGAAGAAGTAGGGTCTGGCGCGGCGGGTGCATTGCCTTGGGATGTCAGTGAGTTTGTCGGTATCGATATCGCTCCGGTTGCTCCCGGGCAACAGTCCGATGAGCATCGGGTCAGTGTCGCCCTGCAGGACTCAAGCGGCCCTTACGATTATCACTTGTCACGCCATCTGCTGCGTATCGCAGAGCGAAACAGCATTCCGGTCAGGCGTGACCTGTTCCGCTACTACTACAGCGATGCCCACTCCGCTATCAACGCAGGGCATGACATCCGGATTGCGCTTCTGGCCTTTGGCTGTGATGCCACCCACGGCTATGAGCGGACGCACATTGTCAGTCTGGCAGCACTAAGCCAGCTCTTGGTGGGTTATATGACCAGCCCGCCCGTGTTCGATAGTGACGCAGCGCCAGCAGATAATTCCGTTGACCGCTTTACGCATCAGCTCGATTTGGAAGAGACGCATCAGGACAACCAGACGCATCTGCCTCACATCGAGGAATTAATCAAAGAGGGCGGGAAAACATAGGGACCGATAACGCCGCCCCGCTGGGCGGCGTCCTCTCGCCAACTGGCCAAGCTGTACGTTAGCATCGCTGCCCGCTTCAGGAACTGCCGCCATGCTCATACCCTACGACATGCTCAACCCCGATACGCTAGGCAACCTTCTCGAAGACTTTGTTACGCGAGAAGGAACGGATAACGGTGATGAAACACCTCTGGAGACGCGTGTAGCACGTGCACGTCGGGCGCTGGAAAATGGAGAAGCCGTTATTGTATTCGAGCCGGACAGCGGCCAGTGCCAGCTGATGCTCAGACGGGACGTTCCCAAGGAATGGCTAAACACTCCAGATGAAGAGGCACTTTCCTGACAGGCTTGAATATTCAGTGCACTGACAATTTCGGCCCTATTACTAACACCGCCACGCCCAGCAGACACAGTGCAGCCCCTGCCAGATCGGTCCAGGCGGGTCTGGTTTTTTCAACCAGGCCCAACCAGGCCAGCGATGCCACGATATAAATCCCACCGTAAGCAGCATAGGCTCTGCCAGCGTAAGCCGCCTCCACACGTGTAAGCACAAGCGCAAACAGGGTAAGCGATAAAAGCCCTGGGAGCAGCCACAGCGGACTCTTGCCCAGTCTTAGCCATAACCAGAATGTGTAGCAGCCGGCGATCTCAAAACAGGCAGCTAAGGCGAACCAGAAATAATTAAGCATGATATTTACACTTAGCCGTCCTGGCGGAACGGCAATGCGTCTGTAGCGGCCTGCGCATAACGCCTGATGCCTTCGCGCTCCTGATTTAGAAACTCGCTCACGGCCTCACGAAGCCCAGGGTGTACCAGATAGTGCCATGAATGGGTAAAAACCGGCTCAAATCCCCGAACCAGCTTGTGCTCTCCTTGCGCGCCCGCATCAAAGCGGGTCAGCCCTTCACTAATGGCATGATCAATCCCCTGATAGAAACATGTCTCAAAATGCAGCCGGTCAAACTCGGCCAGACAGCCCCAGTAACGTCCGTAAAGGGTCTTTTCATCGCACAGGTAAAATGCCATGGCCACGGGTCGGCTCTCCTGACGAGCCAACACAACGCGAATGGCCTCAGGCATGCGCTCAGCCAGTTCGCTGAAGAACTCACGGGTCAGGTAGGGATCCTGCCCTCTTACGGCGTACGTATTGGCATAACAGGCATAGACAAAATCCCACTCCTGCTCAGTAAGCGACCCGCCCTCTCGCCATTCAAAATCGATACCCTGCCCTGCAACTTGCTCACGCTCCTTGCGAAGCTGCTTGCGCTTACGTGACGCCAGCGCATCCAGGAAGTCCTGAAAATCCCGATACCCTCTGTTGTGCCAATGAAACTGACACCCAAGCCGTTCGAGCCAGCCTTCTTGATCAGTCAACAAGTGATCTGTCGCTTCGTTGGTAAAATTGACATGCAGACTCGAAAGTCCGCGGCCCTCCAGCTTGCTGGTCACTACATGCAGTAGCTCCTCACAAGCTGTACGCTCCCCTAGCAGACGAGCGCCTCCTACCGGGGAAAAGGGAACAGCGGCAAGAAGCTTCGGGTAATAATCAATACCCGTACGGTGGCAGGCATCAGCCCAGGCCCAATCAAATACGTACTCTCCATAGGAGTGGTACTTTATGTAGGCAGGCATGGCCGCTCTCAACGTACCCTCTAGATCACGCACAATATAGTGCGCAGGCTTCCAGCCTGTACGACGCCCTACGCTTCCACTGATCTCCAGAGCATGTAGAAATTCATGCCGCATAAACGGCTGGTTATCTGGTAACAGCGCATTCCACGCCTGCGCAGGCAGCTCGGACAGGTTATCTAGCCGCTCGATAATCACTGATATCCCCTGTTGATTCACTGGCCTATCGGGCAAGACCTGATTCGAATAGTGACCTATTGTTTAGTCTGCTTAAACAGGTTTATTCGTCAGTCAGCCTCGTACGGCTGATATGACCGCTAAAAGGACAAAATTGCAGGCGAAAAAAAACCGCCTATAAAGGCGGTTTTATAAAGATGGCGTCCCCTAGGGGACTCGAACCCCTGTTACCGCCGTGAAAGGGCGGTGTCCTAGGCCACTAGACGAAGGGGACAAAACCTTCGATTGAAACCAGCACTTGCTGGCCCTAGAAATTTGGTGGAGCTAGACGGGATCGAACCGTCGACCTCTTGCATGCCATGCAAGCGCTCTCCCAGCTGAGCTATAGC